>NZ_JBYIPT010000005.1:0-197765 GCF_057707225.1 Microbacterium sp. bgisy189
CCTAGTGCAGTGCGGACCGACTTGATCTGGAGGTAGCGAAGACCGGACGCAAGCGCTGTGCACGACCATCCGTGCTCTTCCTCACAAGGCAGTGGAGTCACCTGAAGAGTGTCGCCCTCGGACCCACCACCGGAGAACACGAGTTGCTCCCACGGGGTTGCTGTCCTCGGGTCAAGCTGAAGTCCTTCAAGCACATGATCGAAGTCGTCTCTTGAGGGATCCATGATCCGCTCATGGAACAGCGGGAACAGTTCGTCACTTTCGTAGTGCGCGCCCAGATCCTTGAAGCCGAGCAACGGTCTGAAGCCTTCGGCGGACGTCGCCGCCTGGAGGTACTCGAACCGATATTTGACGCCGTCGTACCCGAGCAGTCCAACGGGGATCATCGCGCGCGTCGTCGGTTGCTGCCACAGAACAACGAGCTCAGTCACGCGCTCCGGAAGCGTTCCAGTCAACATCGCAGATCCTCCTTCCATTGATCTCAAGAACGTTGCTTGCAAATCTACGCGCTACCTCAGACACTCCGCCGATGCCATCAAGAAGCTCCTCGAAATCGAGCGCAGAGATCCGCGTTGCGAGCGTTTCGAGCCGCGCTCGTCCCTCGGCGCTGCAGTAGCTCGCGGCATTCGCCGCAAGATCCACCAGGCTTGTCGTTCGGTCGCCGTCAAAGCGGCGGGCACGCCCCTTCTTGGCGAAGTCCTCCATCGCGCGCGGGTCGTTGAGTCGCGCGACTCGCTGGTCATCGCTGAGCTGGAAGCCGAGCGAAGCCTCAAGGTCGTAGGACGGTGCGAGCGCGTCAGGTAGACCATCGAGACTCGATTGAGCGCGGAGAACCGACCAGTTCTGCTCATGACGATCCCCATTGCCAATCAGCGCGTCCAGGACAAAGTAGCTCACCATCACCTCAACAGCGGATGCGCCTGACCACTCCTCCCGACCGGGGGCGGACCGTAGCCTGAAAGCGTGCGGAGGATGTTGTCCACCGAGTGACCCAGCGATGCTGTCTTGTCGCGAGCAGAATCGCGTGTGGCGACGCCGATCTCGTGGAGCATCGCCAGGCGACCCGTGACCATGTCGTACCCGCTGACACGTACGTTTCGGACGATTACCCCCGCACTGCCGGCACGCACAGCCAGGCGTGACTCTGCCGAAGGAATCTCGAGAACGCGAGCCAGCTCCGATCCGACGCACTCAGTCCAATCACCGATCTGGCGCACTCCGTTGGCTTGCTCCGTAGCGGGTTTGAATAGCCAGTCCGAGTCAAAGCGCGACGACGAGCCACCGGGCTCTCGGATCCACGTCTTCGCTGATGCTCCACGGGTCTCTACCCTGACCGCCTCCCAAGACGTAACGTCGATGCGATCGGCGCTCGTCTCTGGCATGGCACGAGTCTATGGATAGCTCCGTACATCTCACGTGAGCCTGATCCGCATGCCGCTCGAGGATCCCCTTCCCTACCAGCTCGGGCCGGTCCCGGGCCGGGAACTCGGCTGAAACCACCCGAAACCAACCGCCACCAACGAGGACGACTTCCGCGGAATCACGCGGCGAACGAGCACTCGTGAGCACCCGTAAGCCTCGCGCATACAACTGAAAATCGTGAGGTCACGGGATCGACGCCCGTCGGAGCCACACGGACCGTCGTTACAACGGTCCCAGAAACCCTCGCCTAGCTTCTACATGGCGGGGGTTTTGCTTTTCCCTGGTCAGGCCGCGACCCTCGTGAGCACAGCGTGCCCATCGGTGCGCCACCGCTGATCCAGGTTGTCGGCGAACTCCACCGACAGCACCGCGTAACGATCGCTGTTCATATATGGACGAAGCGTGCGCCGCTGCTCAGACGGGTGCTGCGGGAACGACCAGGTGTATTCGTCGCCGGGCGCGTTCTGCCCCACGATGAACTGGCCGGGCGAACGTTGTGATCCATGTGGGCATGTCGCCCCAGATCTCATTCATGCCGTACCCCCCTACGACGCGTTTGGACCAGCCTTGCACAGGTCGCGCGGCCGCCCTCAGCCCGCGAGCGTCGCGGTGTCGATGACGAAGCGGTAGCGCACATCGGATGCCAGCACCCGCTCATACGCCTCGTTCACACGATCCGCGGCGATCACCTCGACGGCGGGCGCGATGCCCTTCTCGGCACAGAAGTCGAGCATCTCCTGGGTCTCGCCGATCGAGCCGATGCTCGATCCCGCGAACGAGCGGCGGTTGCTGAACAGCGTGAACACGCGCACGGGCAGCGGCTCGGGCGGCGCGCCGACGTTGACGAGGGTTCCGTCCAGCCGCAGCATGCGCAGGTGCGCCTCGATGTTGATCGGCGCGCTGACGGTGTTGATGATCAGATCGAACGTGTTGCGCAGTTCGCGGAAGACGCTGCCGTCGGCGGTTGCCAGGTGCCGCGTCGCACCGAAGGCGAGGCTGTCGACCTCCTTCGACGTCGACTGCGACAGGACGGTGACTTCGGCGCCCATCGCGGCTGCGATCTTCACGGCCATGTGTCCGAGGCCGCCCATGCCGACGACGGCCACGCGCTTGCCCGGCCCGGCACCCCAGTGGGCGAGGGGCGAGTACGTCGTGATGCCTGCGCACAGCAACGGCGCGGCCGCCTCATACGGGATCGATTCGGGCACGCGCAGCACGAAGTCCTCGTCGACGACGATGTGGGTCGAATACCCGCCCTGTGTGATCGTGCCGTCACGGTCGACGGCCGCATAGGTGCCGGTCATGCCGTTGAGGCAGTAGTTCTCCATGCCGGCGAGACAGTTCTCGCACTCGCGGCACGAGTTGACCATGCAGCCGACCCCGACCCGGTCACCCACCGCGTAGCGGGTGACGTCGGCGCCGACCTCGAGCACCTCGCCGACGATCTCGTGCCCCACCACCTGCGGGTAGGCGATCTCGCCCCACTCCCCACGCACGGTGTGGATGTCGGAGTGGCAGATGCCGGCGTAGCGGATCGCGATGAGCACGTCTGTCGGGCCGACGTCACGACGCTCGATCGTGACGGGAACGAGCGGTTCAGTCGCGGACGGTGCGGCGTAGGCGTTGACGGTTCGCATGTCATCTCCCTTTCGTGGAGGTGCGGGGCTTCTTGATCTTCGGCGGTAGGTCCGACACGCGGGCCAGCGACTCGGCGACCCATTCGTCGATCTGCTCGTCGGTCGGGTCGACGACCCCGGCGAACCCGGTCATCGTGCGCTCGCCCATCCTCATCTCGTGCGCGCCGCGGGCGATGGCATCCGGCATCCCGTCCCGCCCGACCGGGATCATGAGCTCGGTCTGCCCGAGGCCGACGATCATGTGGCCGTTGAAGGTCCAGCACAGCCCGCCGAACATCTTGATCTCAGCAACGTGATCGCCGCACGGAATGTGGACCCGGATGCGATCGGCAAGCGCTTCGTCGTATGCCATGGCGTCAGCGTATCCCGCATGGCTTTGGCCTGGCGCGCGAGCGCTAGACTCCCATCATCGCTGAGACGGGGAGCGACATGGGGCAGATCTTCCGACGGCCGAACACCATCGCATGGGGTGCGGCATCTGCGCTCGTTGGCGCGCTCACGCTCTCGTCCTGTACGTCGGGTACGCCGCCACCGAAACCACCCCCGTCGCCGACCGCCTCGCCCACGCAGACCACCGAATCGCGAGAAGGCATGACGGTGCTGTTCGCGATGGAGTTCGACACGACGGACACGCTGGCAGCGACCGCGGATGCCGACGTCGTCGTCTCACAGGAGGAGTTCTTCGGTGGTGGGCTCGCGACCGTGACCGCCGCCGACGGCATCGGGACCGCCTTGGCGTTCCCACCGTTCGCCGACGGCGAGGAGGAACCCGGCGTCGGCATCACGGTGCTCGGCCCCGGGGTCCCGGAACCTGATCCGGCGGCAACCGCGTTCGGGTTCGGCGCCGATGTCAGGATCGAAGGTGGGGCACAGTCCTCTGCCGCCGATAACGGTGACAATGTGATCCAGCGCGGGCTGGCGGCCGACCTCGCCCAGTACAAGCTGCAGGTGGACAACGGTCGACCGTCCTGCAGCGCAACCGGATCTGCGGGACGTGTGCTCGTGAAGGGCGATGCCCTCGTCGACCAGACCTGGTACCGAGTCGCGTGCCGCCTCGACGCCACCGGCATGACCCTCACGGTGACCGACCTCGACACCGGCGAACGCGGTGAATTCACCGAGCCCGGGACCGTCGGCGCAGTGACGTTCGATGAGAACGTGCCGCTGGCGATCGGGCGGAAGGCCGGCGCGGATGGCGTCGGCATCTTGAAGCAGCCGGACCAGTTCAACGGATCGCTCGACGCGGTGTGGGTCGGGGAGACCGTCGCCCCCTGACGCGTGACCTTGGCGGGGGCAGCCGGATCTCACGGCTGCCCCCAAGCTTCGCGTCAGCCCGTGACGACCACCTCGCGCGTGATCGTTCCGACCTTGCCCCACCCGTCCGTCGCGGTCAGCGTGACCGTGTAGGTTCCTGCGGCCGGGAAGGTGTGGCTGTTCGGTGAGGTCGACGTGCTCGTCGCCGTGCCGTCGCCCCAGTCCCAGAGCCGAGTGACCACATCGCCAACGTTCGGGTCGGTGGTCTGCGAACTCGTGAACCCGGTGCACACGAGCCCCGAGCAGCTCAATCCGTTGTTCGGCACCGTCACGTTCCCGATGATAGGCACCGGCGCATCGTTGCCGACAGGCTCGACGATCGTGACATCCTGCGTCGCGGTCGCGGTGAGCCCGTACTCGTCACGGACCGTCAGCGTCACCGTGAAGGTTCCCGGGGTCGTATAGGTGTAGCTGACCTGTGCACCCGTGCGGGTCGTGGTCCCGACCCCGACGGCCCACGTGTACGTCAGCCCGGTCGTGTTCTCGTCGGTCGAGGACCGTCCGTCGAGCGAGCACACCGGAGCCTTGGCCTCCTGGTTCGCCGTCTGGTTGCCGGTCTGGCACGTGACGTTCGCCACGGCGACCGGCGGCTCGTTCGGCGGTTGGTTCACCGTCACCGTCACATCCACCGTCGGGTTCGTCGCGAACCCGTGGTGGTCGACGCCCCGAACCCGGACCGTGTACACACCCGCCGGCACAACGGGGGACGTGTAGTTGTAGTTGGATCCGGGAGACCCGGGCGAGTTCAGGAACGCCGTCCGCCAACTCTCGTTCGCGCTGGTGAACGTTCCGTTGCTGCCCATGTACAGGCCGGCCTCGTTGCGGATCGCCACCTGCGCGGCATCGATCTGTCGATCATCTTCCACACGTCCGGTGACCTGAATCCGGCCGTCGTTGAAGACCGCTCCATCGGTCGGCTGCAGCAACGCGAGCACGACGCTCGGCGGTTGGTCCCCCGGGTAGAGCACGTAGCGTGCCGTCGCCCCCGACGTCGAGGGGTCCTGCTGCCCGGCCGTGTCGACGGCGAACGCGGTGACGTCCCAGCTCCCCTCGGTCGGCAGCGTGAGCGCCAACGACCAATTGGTCGTCGTGGCACCGCCGGTCGCCAGCGAGGCCGGCAGATCTGCGTAGGCTGCCGAGACGGTCCCGTTGGGCTGCAGGTACCGGTCGGTGTCACGGTCGCGGAACGCCACCCGCACGCCCTGCACTCCCAGATCGTCCGTCGCCGAGCCGGTGAGGTTCAGCGCGAGGGTCTGTCCGCCCGTCTGGGTGCCCGTGACATCGAGCACCGTTTCCGGCGGCGCGTCGCCCGGAATCTGCGCGTTCAGCGTCAGCTTGCCCTGGTTCGCGCTGGATGTGGAGATGCCGAGGTCGTCCGTTGCGCGCACGCTGAACGTGTAGGTGCCAGGGCGCACCGTGAAGTTGGTCGTGTACGACCAGTTCGCGTTCTGCGCACTCAGGTTCGCCGGCGAGACGCGGTACCAGCCCGCCGAGTTGTCGACCGCCCAGGTTCCGTCCGATGCGAGCGCCTCACGGGTGCTCGTGTTCCGCAGCTGGATCTGGATCACCCGCACCGTGTCGTCGTCGGATGCGGTGCCGCTGAACGTGATCGGCGATCCAGGTGTGATCGTGACGGCTGGAACGGCTGTCGGCGGAGTCATTGCGACAGGCGCGCTGATCACAACCTGCGGTGCCACCGCAGACGCGGTGACCGTCCACGTGCGGTCGAACGTGTCCAGCGAGGACTGCCCGGCGACATCGCGCGGGACGAGCTGCATCCGCCACAACCCCTCGTAGGGCACCGTCACCTCGGTGGACCACGTTGTACTGGTGGCACCGACGACGTCAGGCGTGATGTTGAACGAGTTGTACGTCGAGCTGGCCGTGCCGTCATCCTGCAGGTAGCGGTTCGACTCATCGCGAATCGTGTAGCTGATCGACTGCACGCCCTCGTCGTCGGTGGCAGACCCGGTGACGGTGAAGGTGGTCGTGGGCACGATGCCCGGCGACGGCGTCGAGAACGACGCGCGCGGGGCCTCGTCCTCGTTGCTGAAGGACTCGAACTTGTTGACCGCCTTGCTCGCATCCTGGCTGCCGTTGAGTGCAACCGTGCGCGCCATGACTTCGAGGTTGCGGTTGGTGGCGACGGTGAGCGCCAACGACCAGTCGGTCTCGGTGGCGCCCTGGTTCGCGAGGACGGCGTTGATCGTGTTCGCTCCGCCCCACGTGACGAGGTCGTCCTGCAGGTACCGGTTCGCGTCGCGGTCACGCACCTCGATCTGGACGCGATTGACGCCGCTCGTCGCCTTCGCCGTGCCCGTCATCGTGAACTCCTGACCGGTGACGACGACTCGGCCTTCGATCGGATGCGTGATGTCGGTGTCGTTCGCCTGCGGTGCGGTGGACGGCAGGTTGTAGACGGCGAGCCGTCCCACATTCTGCGCCCCCTGCGTGGTCGCGTCACCTCCGGTCACGAGCCCCCACGGCGTCAGGAGCATCGCCTTGTTGCCCTCGAACGAGTTCGAACCGGGGTTCCAGTGCAGCGCCTTGCCGTTGGTCGGCGAGATCGACCCCACGTGATCGCGGCGCAGCACCTCGTCTCCGAGGCCGTATCCGGACAGCCCCTGACCCGTCCCATAGCCCTGGTCGTCCAGACCCGGCCACGGATCACGGGACTCCTGCGATTCGATCCAGCTGAAGTGTCCGCCCATGTACACCGAGACCTCGGAGATCGCGACGGAGTAGATGCTGTCGAACGCCCGCGAGATCCAGAGCGGCTCCACGAAGTCGCCACCTGTCATCGGGAGCGCGACCGCGGTGTCGTTGATCGGCGGCCGGTCGCCACCCGATCCGCTCGTCACGATCATGAACGAACCGTCGGGCGAGATATCACCGCCGTACGCACGTTGGATGCCGCCCACATAGGTGAGGTTGTCCTCCCACAGTCGCGTCCGCCAGGGCAGCAACTCGCCGGTGACGACGTTGATGAGGCCAACGCCGTAGCGGTCCTGTCCGGCAATCTGCCGGCCCGTGTGCACGACCATCAGTGTCGAGAAGTCAGGCGAGAGTTTGAGCTCCTGCACGTTGAGCTGGCCGTTGACACCGATGCCGCCGCTGATGTCGTTGTTCCAGGTGCCTCGCGGATTTTGGCCGCTGCGACCGACGAGCGCGCCGGTCGTGGCGCTGACTGCGGCGAGGCCGCGCTTGTCGGCCGCGTTGATCTGCGTGAACTGCCCGCCGAGATAGACCGTCGTGTTCGTCGCCTCGAGTTCGGTGCCGGCGCCGTTCGCGTTTGCGGTCCAGCCGGTCACCGTCGCACCCGTCGACGGGTCGATGGACGCGAACTTACGCTTGGTGATGCCGTTGACGGTGTTGAACCTGCCGGCGATGAACAGCTTCGTCCCGTCCGGGGAGGCCTCGACATCCTGCACGGTGCTGTCGAAGGTCGGCCGGAAGTTCGGGTCGACCAGCCCCGTGCGCACGTTGAACGCCGCAAGGTAGCGCTGGGTGTAGTTCGTGGTGTTTCCGCCGGCGTTGTTGCGGATGCTGGTGAAGCCGCCGACGACGAACACACGCTCGCCGATGATCTCGAGGTCCCAGATCTCACCGGAGGTGATGCGCGGCATGTTGGTGAGAACCGTGTCCGACACCTCCGTGGTGTGTCCGGGGCCGGTGGTGGTCGGCGCAGGACTGACCTGGCGCGTCGCCTGTGCAGTGTTGACCCCGTCCGAGACCACCAGCACCACCGAATACGTGCCGCCTTGCGCGTAGGTGCGTTGAGCAGTCACCCCGTCCGCGGTGCCACCGTCCCCGAAGGCCCACGTGTACGTCAGGTCGTCGTCTTCCGCATCCGTGGTCCCGCTCGCGTCGAACGAGCAAGCCAGACCCGAGCAGGTTGCCGTGAATGCGGGCGTCGGCGGGGTGTTTCCGGGCGTTGCCTCACTGCCCGGCAGAACTGCGATGGCGACCTGCACACCTCGGCTGGCCGATGGGCTCGTCGACGCCTGCGGCGTTCCCGACGTCGGTCCGGCGACCGGAGCGTCGGAGTCGCCGATGATCTGACTCACCTTGCCGGATCCGGTCGCTGCACCCGCGGTGCGTTCGGTGACGGAGCTCGGCAGATCCCACGTGATCGTCTGCGAGGTCTTCTCGGCCCACAGGTTCACAAGCCATGAGGCGGTTCCTTCGATCGCCACGGCAGGGGCGGTGTGGGTGCTCGCCGACGAGCCGACGGCCTTGCCTTCAGCGGCGGTGATCGACGGGATGCCGATCGTGGAGCGGTAGCCGAGCACACTGACCACCGACTTCAGCATCGACGACGTCGACACGGTGACGTTGGTGTTCGCGTCGCCGGCGCCCGCTGTCCGGGTCCAGACGCGAGTGCGGATGCCGTCGCCGTTTACCGCTTCGATCTCGGTCCAGCCGTTGGGGCCGGAGATGGTTCCCGTCGTGCTGTTGACCGTGATGGCGAGCACGAGCGCGTCACCGACGCCGATCGTCGACGGCATACGCACCGTGTGTTGCGTCCGCGCACCCGATGTGCTGGCCGCCCCCGACGACGACAGCTGTCCGACGGTGGCGTCGAGCGGCGCCGGACTCACGTTTCGAGTGGTCTGCGCGGTGTCGACACCGTCGCTGACCGTGAGCGTGACGGTGAACCCGCCGGCCGCGGTGTAGGTCCGTGCGGCTGTCACGCCGGTCGCCGATTCACCGTCCCCGAAGTCCCAGGTGTACGTGAGCGTGTCTCCGTCGGCATCGCTGCTGGCGCTCGCGTCGAACGCACAGTCCATGCCGTCGCAGTCGGCGACGAACGATGCAGTAGGTGCCGAGTTGCCGGGTTCTGCTTCGGCTCCAGGCGCGACGGCGAGGGAGAACTGCACCCCGCGTCCGACGGCGACACTGGTTGTGGATTCGAGCGCGGCCGAGATCGGGCCCGCGACGACACCGTTCGAGTCGGCGATGACGTGGCTGACCTTGCCGCTGCCAGTCGCCGCCCCGGCGGTCCGCTCGGTCGTGCCCCCGGGGAGCGTCCACGTCGTCTCGGTGGACGACTTCTCCCCCCAGATGTTCACGAGCCAGGAATTCGCGCCGGCGATCTCGACGGCGGGCGCGGTGTGCGTCGTGGCGCTGGTGTTGACGACCGTGCTCTCGGACGCCGAAATGGATGCGGTCCCGATCGAGCTGCGGTACGCGGCGACACTGACGACGCCCTTCAGGGTCGAGCTCGTGACCACCGTGACGTTCGAGTTCGCGTCACCGGCGCTCGCCGACTTCGACCATACGTACCCCCGCACACCGTTTCCTTCGACCGATTCGACCTCGGTCCAACCAGTGGGCGCGGCAACCGTGCCGGTCGTGCTGTTGACGGTGAACGCCAGCACGAGCAGGTCACCCGATGCGATGGACGTCGGGATGCGGACCGTGTGTTGTGTCCGCGCGCCAGAGGTACTGGCAGCGCCGGCCGACGACAGCTCGCCGTCGGCCGCGTGCGCCGCGGGTGCCGCGACGAACGTGAACAGCGATGCGAGCAATGCGCCCACGACGAGGGCGATGACCGGCGGACGTACCCGCCCGGTGAGTGTCGTGCGCATGAACAGTCCCCCAGATTCCCATCAGCCAAGGGATGCGCGGGAGGTGGGGCGTATCGACGGCGAGGCCGGAGCGCCGACTTCGCCGCTCCGCGCACACGCTCTCGATGCGTACGATCGCCGAACGAAAGACGGCGATCTCCCCAGATCCAAACGCAGTGGCCCCAGACCACTGTCCCGAGGGAATTATGCGCGCGCACCACCGCCTGCGCAAGAACGAATTTCGACGCCCTCGTCGACCGCGTCGCGAGCCGATCGCACCTCGCTTTGAACATCCGCTGAACACACGCGGTACAAAGCCCTTCCAATATCGCGGAACATGGGTATAGAGTCGGGGCCACGTGCAGGTGCAGACCGGGGGGTCGGCACCGAAGAACTGGGGTTCGGCACGTACTGGGGAAATATCTGGGGATCAGACGGAGCGTGCTCCGTCTGTCGGTCTGTTGCTGGGGAGCATGATGCCGACGGTAGTGGTGACTGCGTTTGACGGGGTGAGTCCCCGATGACCGCGCTCGACGACGCGTCTGGAGCGCTGACGACCGGGGTGCTTGCGCCACCGTTCGCTTCAGCGGCGACGGCGTCCGCGCCGCGAATCTCGCGCGCGCTGGAGCGACGGCATCGGTGGGAACGCCGATTCCGTTGGACGTTGCGCACCACGGACGCGGCCGTGGTCATCGCCACGTGTCTGCTCGCAGTGTTCGTCGCTGTCCAGTCCGCGGGTTTCGCGACGTGGACAGCGGCCGGCATCGCGGTAGTCACGGCGTTGGCCACGGCCGCGTGCTGGCTCGCGATGCTGTCGTTCTTCCTCACCCGTGCGACAGGTGTCATCGGCTCTGGGGCGACGGAGTACTGGCGCGTCGCGCAGGCCACGGGAATGTCGTTCGGATTGCTTGCAATCGCATTCATCGCCTTCGAGTGGGACGGGATCCGGACGCAGCTCCTGTTCGCGTTGCCGGTCGGACTGGTCGCGCTCCTCGCGGGTCGCTGGCTGGCGCGACGGTGGCTCGTGGGACAACGCGCGAGGGGGGCCTGCACGTCACGTGCCCTGGTGGTCGGGAGTCGCAGCGACATCGAGTACGTCATCCGCATACTCAGCGGGAGTCACCTCGGATACCAGGTGATCGGTGCGTTCATCGAGGGCGAGGAGGTCGACGCCCTCCGGGTCGACGCCGCGATCTACCCCGTCTTGCGGTCACACACGATCGCCGAGTCGGCCAACGTGCTGGATGCCGACACCATCATCGTCGCCAACCGACCCGCTGATGACCCCGACTACATCAAGCGCCTCACGTGGGAGCTCGAACGGACGGCGGCTGAGCTCGTCGTCTCGAGCCGGATCACCGACGTCGCCGGACCGCGCATGTCGCTGCGCCCGGTCGAAGGGCTCCCGCTGCTCCACGTGCAGATCCCGACCTTCGAGGGCGGGGCGCACGTCGCGAAGCGCGCACTCGATGTGGTTGCTGCCGTCTGCGCGCTGGTGTTGTTCGCGCCATTCGCGGCGATCATCGCGATCGCCATCAAACTCGACTCGCCCGGCCCGGTGTTCTTCCCCCAGGCACGGGTCGGGCGGGACGGTCGTCACTTCCGGATGCTGAAGTTCCGTTCGATGACGGTCGATGCCGAGCAGCAGCGTGAGGCGCTGATGTCGGCCAACGAGGGCGCGGGCCCGCTGTTCAAGATACAGAACGACCCGCGAGTCACCCGGATCGGACGGATTCTGCGGAAGTACTCACTCGACGAAGTACCGCAGTTCTGGAACGTCCTGAGGGGCGACATGAGTGTCGTCGGCCCGCGCCCTCCTCTCCCGCAAGAAGCCCTCACGTACGACGGCACCGTCTTTCGTCGGCTGTACATCAAGCCGGGCATCACCGGCCCCTGGCAGGTCGGCGGACGCAGTGACCTGTCGTGGGAGGAGAGCGTCCGCCTCGACCTCCGCTACGTCGAGAACTGGTCCGTCCTGTCTGATCTCGTCCTGATGTGGCGTACCGCCAAGATCATGATCCGGCCGCAAGGAGCGTACTGACCATGTCCAGGTCGAACCCTCCCGCTCGCGAACGTCGCGCCACGCGACTTGCGCGCAAGGCTGCCGAAACGCTTGCCCATGACACCGCGATCCACCCGAATCCGAGTGACCGCGTCGTGCTCGCCGGATCGTCTGGCGGGCACTTGGCCCAGTTGTTGCCGCTTCGCGATCTCTTCGCTCCCGATCACCGGACGTGGGTGACCTTCCAGACCCCGGATGCCGTCGGTGCGCTCGCTGAGGAAGGCGACGTGGTGTGGGGCCACCACCCTACGACCCGCAACATCCCCAATCTGCTGCGCAACGCGGCACAGGCCTGGCGGGTCATGCGTCGGGTGCGGCCCGACTATGTCGTTTCGACAGGTGCGGCCATCGCGTTGCCCTACTTCGTGCTGAGCAGGCTGTTCGGAGCCCGCACGATCTACATCGAGGTGTACGACCGGGTCGACAGCGCGACATTGACCGCGCGCCTCTGCCGCCCGTTCACCGACCTCTTCGCCGTGCAGTGGCCGGAGCAACGGCCACTGTTCCGAGGCGCCGTCGTGATCGGACCGCTGCTGTGACGCCGGACTCCTGTCCCACATGGGCCGAGGGGAAGCGCACGCTGCTGGTCATCGTCGGCACCGATCGGCACCCGTTTGCGCGCGCCTGCGAGTGGGCCGATGAGTGGGCCTCGTCGAATCCGGATCACGATGTGCTGGTCCAGCACGGCTTCACGAATGCGCCGCACGTGGCGCGGGGGGTTGAGATCCTCGCCCCACAGCAGTTGGGCGTCGTCCTGGGCGGCGCACAGCTCGTCGTCACCCACGGCGGCCCTGGCACCATCTCCGCCGTCCGCGCAGCCGGGAAGTACCCGATCATCCTGCCGAGAGACCCCGAACGCGGCGAACACGTCGATGGGCACCAGATGCGATTCGCAGCGTGGGCCGCAGAACACGGCCTGGGAAGGGTCGTATGGGATGCCGCACAGCTGGGGAGTGCGCTCGAGGCGGCTGGCGACGTCAGCGCGACCGGCAACGTTGATCCCACCGCGCAAGTGCGCGAGAGTGTGACCACGCTCGGCATTCGGATCGGCGAGATTCCGGCGATGCGTCGCAGACGGCGATCGGTACTGCGCCTCGGCCGCACCCGCTGATCGTCAGTCGGCCTGAGGCCGCTATTGCTCGTGCTGGAATGAGACGACCAAGTCGGACCCGTCGACGCTGACCGTAAACGGTCCTTGCCAGGACGTGCCGATGCCGAATACCACGGTGCCGGCGACGTTCGTGGCGAGCAGCACCTGTCGGATCACCGGGAGGTCGTAGGCCTCGTTCGTCACCACGTCATCAGCGATCGCACCGTCGACGCTTGGTGTCGAACGCGTCAGCGTGACGGTGAGTGCCGCCGAGCCTTCGAGCATGAGCGCGTCGCCGTTGTCCCGTTCGACCCGGTCGACGAAGCGAATGTCGTACCCCGGGACCGCCCCGTCCTCGAAGGTGAAGGTGAGCGTGTCGCGGTCGCCCCCGCTCCGCGCCGTCACCGCGCGCAGCCGACCCTCGACATCGCTGTCCTCTGTGCGAGGCGCGACGCTGTCCTCCTGCGGCGCGGCCGGCGACAGCGAGGGCGCCGGCGTGATCTCGACCATCGACGGCGAAGGCTCGGGTGAAGCCGCCGGTGCGGTCGTCCCTGTCTCGTCAGCGCGCGGCGTCGCACCGGGCGTGCCGACGCATCCGGTGAGCAACACCCCGACGAGCACGATGCCCAGCGCGCCGATGCCGCAGACCCTTCGGTGCAGATGATCTGGCATGCTCTCCCCCTGAGCGCTCAGCGTCACGCTGCCGGTTGGAGGACGAGGGAGAGGAGGAATGCCTTGTTGCTCGCCACCGATGCGGTCGCGGTCAGTCCACCCGCATCACCGGCAGCGATCGGTCCCGAATCGGCAGCCAACGCATCGACATGCCCGTTCGACGAACCGGTCGTCGCGTGCCGCTCCTGCGTACCCGCGGGGGCCGTCAACGTGTTCGTCGTGTTCCCCTTCACACCCCAGTACGACACCAGCATCCCGTTCTGCACGCCCGCAACCTCCGGCGTGACGAACGAGGTCGTCGTCGTCGACTGGAACGCCGACTCCACAGCCGCGACCGGATCAGCAGCATCCACCCCCCGGTAGACCAACAGCGAAGACGACGCCTTCACATACGCCGACGCCGTGGGCGTCACCGTCGACCCCAGATCAGCCGCCGTCGCGACCCGAGTCCACACCCGACCCAACACACCATTGCCCGACTGCCCCGCAGCCTGCTCCGTCCACCCCGCAGGCGCCGTCACCGTCGCCGAAGTCGAGTTGCTCGTGTACACCAGCACCATCAGGTCACCGACCTCGGTGTCCGCCGGCACCGCGGTCGGATGCGTCAGCGAGTTCCGGTTGCTCGACTCCTCGCCGACGAACGTGATCTGCTCCGCCAGCTCCGCAACAGACACCGACTCCGACACCGCAGCCGACTGCCCCTGACCATCCGTCACCGTCAACGTCACCTCATACGTACCTGGCGCAGAGAACACATGCTCCGCAGTCTCACCCGAAGCCGTCCCATCACCCCCGAAGTCCCACTCCCACGCCGTCAACGGACCATCAGCATCATTCGACCCCGACCCATCGAACGAACACGCCAGACTCGAACACGAGACCTCGAACGCAGCGGTGGGTGGCATCTCCGGTTGTGGCCCTGCCGGTTGGAGGACGAGGGAGAGGAGGAATGCCTTGTTGCTCGCCACCGATGCGGTCGCGGTCAGTCCACCCGCATCACCGGCAGCGATCGGTCCCGAATCGGCAGCCAACGCATCGACATGCCCGTTCGACGAACCGGTCGTCGCGTGCCGCTCCTGCGTACCCGCGGGGGCCGTCAACGTGTTCGTCGTGTTCCCCTTCACACCCCAGTACGACACCAGCATCCCGTTCTGCACGCCCGCAACCTCCGGCGTGACGAACGAGGTCGTCGTCGTCGACTGGAACGCCGACTCCACAGCCGCGACCGGATCAGCAGCATCCACCCCCCGGTAGACCAACAGCGAAGACGACGCCTTCACATACGCCGACGCCGTGGGCGTCACCGTCGACCCCAGATCAGCCGCCGTCGCGACCCGAGTCCACACCCGACCCAACACACCATTGCCCGACTGCCCCGCAGCCTGCTCCGTCCACCCCGCAGGCGCCGTCACCGTCGCCGAAGTCGAGTTGCTCGTGTACACCAGCACCATCAGGTCACCGACCTCGGTGTCCGCCGGCACCGCGGTCGGATGCGTCAGCGAGTTCCGGTTGCTCGACTCCTCGCCGACGAACGTGATCTGCTCCGCCAGCTCCGCAACAGACACCGACTCCGACACCGCAGCCGACTGCCCCTGACCATCCGTCACCGTCAACGTCACCTCATACGTACCCGGCGCAGAGAACACATGCTCCGCAGTCTCACCCGAAGCCGTCCCATCACCCCCGAAGTCCCACTCCCACGCCGTCAACGGACCATCAGCATCATTCGACCCCGACCCATCGAACGAACACGCCAGCTGCTCGCACTCGAGAGTGAACGAAGCCTCCGGCGCCGAGAACACGTGCTCGACGTCGATGGACTCTTCGGCCTCGGACGTCTGCCCGGCCGAGTCGGTCACAGTGAGGGTGATCTCATAGGTCCCGTCTGCGGCGAAGGTGTGCTCCACCTGCGGGCCGCTGTCGTCGGTCTCGCCGTCGCCGAATGCCCACGCGTACTCAGCGATCGGCCCTTCCGCATCTGCTGATCCGGACCCGTCGAACGAGCAGACCCGCCCGTCGCACGACACCTCGAACGCCGCCTCCGGCTCTGCGTCGAAGAACTCCACCTGCGTCGGAACGGTGACCGAGTCCGTCGCACCGGCATCGTCGGTGACGGTGAGCGTGATGTCATACAGCCCCGCGGCGGCGTAGGTGTGCGTGGGGTTCGCGGCCTCACTGCTCTCGCCGTCGCCGAAGTCCCATAGATAGTCGGTGATCGTCCCGCCGACATCGCTCGATCCGGCGGACGAGAACTCGCAGACCTGGTTGTCGCATTCCACCGCAGCCTGCGCGGTGGGCGGGAAGTTCGGCGCCGAGCCGTCCTCGGACTGGAACGCGAATGGTGCAGCGGCGAGCCAGTTGGTTCCGTCTTCATCGGGGCCCGAGACCGTGGTCGCGGTGCCGGGCACGAATCCGCCATCCGCCCATTCAACGCGGACGAGCGAACCATCCGATTGCACGGCGAAGACCCAGTCCCCGGCGAGGAACATGCCTCTGACGGATGCGAGGTCGAGACCTGCGATCGACCCCGAGGCGGTGTACTCCGCCGCGCCGACGACATCGTTCTCGGCCGTGAAGTACCGCATCTTGAGAGCCGTGTCACCGGTCTGCGTGTAGTACATGCGCCCGTTGTCGTAGAACACGCCGGTGATGCGCGATGCGTTCGTTCGCCAGGCCGTCAAAGGCACGAGTGCGTCGTGCGTATCGACCGCGACGGGCTGGCCCCATGTCGCTCCATCGAACGTGCGCCGCACAAAGCTGCCGTCGCCCTGCACGAGGTACACGACCCCGTTGAGCATGAACGCTCCGCGCGTGCCGGTCCAATCGATGACGCCGCCGGACTCCGTCGTCGCGCCGACATCCGTGCCGGAGAACGCGATTGTGCGGACGAGGTCTGCAGTGTCGACGGCCTCGACATCCGTGCGGACGATCTCGATGGCGTTGATCAGCGGGTTCTCCACGACGTGGCCGAAGTCGATGTTCACGGTGCCGTCACTGACGATTTCGAAGGCGCGCATCGTGCCCACGTTGGTTGCGCCGGCGGCGTCGATGATGTCGAAGTCGTCGAGCACCAATGCGCCGTCGAGGCGGATATCGGTCACACGCGTCCCCGGCGTTGCAGTGCCGGCGTACCGGTTCGCGAAGTACAGGCGCACCTCGATCGGCGTGCCCGCTGTCACCGGGAAGCTCCACTGCATCTCAGGTGCGCCGCCGTCGTCCCAGCGCTCCTGATCGAAGATGCTTGCCGGGGTACCGGCGGGCACCGTGCCGTCGAAGGTCACGCTCGGCGAGTAGGTCGCGATGTTGGACCCACCTTCCCGGTAGGGACTCGTCGCATCGGTGTCAGCGGCCCAGTCCGGGCCGGAGTCCGCGCTGACGACGGCGGGTCCGGCGGCGTTGATGCGGTACAGCACCGGCGAGTTCGACGCGTCCGCCTTCGGCGCGAGCAGGACGATGTTCGCCGGCAGGTCTGGCGCGGCCGTCTCGGGCAGATCGGTGCCGCCGGCCAGCGGGAAGTAGGCGACCCGTCCGTGGAACTCGCCGTTGACCCACTCTGTATCGGATCCGATCCACAGCCCGGTTTCGGTCGCGAGCATGTCGAAGACGCCTACGCCACGCGTTCGCCCCGGGTTCCAAGACAGCGGCAGACCATTGGCCGGGTCGAGCGCCGCAATGCCCTCGCGTGCTACGGCCCCCGCACCCGCCTGGTCGCCGGCGAACGGGTTGTTCTCCCAGCGCATGTGACCGCCGACATACACCGCCGCACCCGTCACCTCGACGGCGTACGTCGTGTCACCACCGGTCGTGTTGATCCATTCCGGCCGGATGGCGGCACCGGTGCGATCGGTGTCGAACCGCGCCTGGGTGTCGCAGGGTGCCGTCGGCCCACCGTGCGCACCGGTCGTCGTCACGACGAAGAAGCTGCCGTCCGGTGCGAAATCGAGGTCACGCATGTACGTGTTGAAGACCGACGCGCACTGGTGCTCGTAGAATGTCGTCTGCCAGTTCGCGACGGCCGCGGAGGCCGCGGACGTGTCGAGCATGAAGATCTGGCGACGGCTCTCCCCCGCGACCGTTGTGAAGTTCCCGATGCCGACCAGGCGATCACCGTCGGCCGACACGTCGATCTTCGTGACCTGGGTCGTGCCGCCGTTGTGCTGGCCTTCGACCGGCAGCGCCATGAACGCGTCCGCGTTGCCTGTTTCGGCATTCAGCGTGATGAGCTTGCCCTGGGTCGAGCCGGACATGCTGGTGAATGAACCGGCGACCCACAGTCGGCCGTCGACAAGACGCAGGTCGCGCACGTTGCCGTTGCCCGCGACGTTCCGGAATCCCGCGACGTTCGTGGCCGTCGCGATATCGATGCGAGCGACCTTGCGTCGGGTCTGGCCCGCGATGTTGTTGAAGTTGCCGCCGAAGTACACACTCGTTCCGTCGGCCGCAGGGATGATCGCCTCGACCGTCGAGTCCGGTGCCGGATTGAACGGCGTGATCGCGCCCGTGCTCGCATTGAACGCGACCACGTTCTGACGGTTGTACGTCTGCGTGCGCGCGGCGTTGCTCACTTGGGAGAAGCTGCCGCCGAGGATGATGAGCTCACCGACCTGGGCGATGGTGTTGACGTCACCGTCGAGAACGTGCGGCGTGTTGTTCGCAGGATTGTCGCTGACGACCCGCGTATGCGGTATTTCTGCGGCCGTGGCCGGTGGTGCGCTGAGCGGCACGGTGAGTGCGGCGACAACGACGGACGCGACAAGTATTCCCCAGCGGCGCATAGCTGCTCCAGATTCCCCAGTTGTACGCAGGGTTCCCCAACCCGGCGCGTGCGCCACACACTAGTCCCTTCAGGTCGACGCGAACAAGCCCCGACTTGTAACGGTCTTCAGATGCCGCGCCCTCGCTTGTGTGCCATGTCCATCAGCCGCGGTGCCGAGACAAGCCTCAGAGCGACGGCTGCTCCGAGGTACGCACGACGCTCACGCGGGTTCCGACGCCACGCCGCGTACGCCGTGCTCAACGCTTCTCGGCGCCGCCCGACGGCAGCCAAAGCGAATGCCTTGCGGCCGTACAGCAGCGCACAGCCCTTGGGGCTCTCCAGGAACTCGGGGTGCTTGGTGAGCATGTAATCCATCGCGTCAGCGATGATCTGCCATCGGGTTGAGAACAGCGACTGGCCCCACCGGACGCGCACGAGCGCCTCAGGGACGACGGCGAAGCCACCCACTTTTGCGGCCCGAAGAATCCAGTCGTAGTCCTCCGCGTAACTGCCTGGCAGCGCTTCATCGACGAGGCCAATCGGACCCTCAAGCGCCGACCGCCGAACCATCACCGTCGATGGGTGCGCTTCCATGACACGGTCACGGATCAACTCCGCGAAGTTCATCCGAGACGGCGTAGGGATTCGAACGTTCTGATGCTCGCCGTAATCGATGATGATGCCCGTCACCGAGGTCGGATGTCCGGACCGAATCAGCTCATCGATCTGGCTCGCGACTTTGGACGGCAACCACTCGTCATCATCGTCGCAGAACGCAACGAACGGTGCGGATCCAGCAGTGATACCGGTATTGCGCGCCCCTGCAAGCCCCGGCGTCCGTTCGTCGTTGGCGACAACAATGACACGCCGATCATCGCCTTCGCGCGCCAATGACAGATCAGGATCACTTTGATCGAACACGAGATAGATCGTTATCCTCCCGGCGTAGGACTGCCGAAGGACCGCTTCGAGCGCTACTTTCAGCAGTTCAGGCCGGTTGTGCGTCGCAATGATGACATCCACGTCGGGCAGATCGCTCAAGTGCGCACTCTGCTCCCCCGTGGTGGAGTGTGACTTCTCCACCTGCTCCCCCAGTCTTCCAGCCGGCCGCGACATCCCCATTACGCACGCGCCGGATCGCGCCCATGCTAGGCGCCCGACCGGGTTGAGGCAACAGCCGTTCGTCTGTCAGCGTCGCGGATACCCCATCCACAGTCGCAGCGGTGCTGTCAGCAACGCGACCAGGTATCGCCGCCTCCGGGGCATCGAGGTGCGCCACGCATTGTCCTCGCGTATGACGACCGGCCCCTCTCGAAAGCGCATCGGATTGCCGCCGATCGAATGACCGCGCTCGAGCTCCACGCCCACGCCCTGCTCGATGCGAGGCGTGAAATCGCCTGGCAGCGCGAGGCCCCGCCACACCTGCCGCAATGCTTCCGACGGGTTCCGCACGAAGTCCTCGTATCGCAAACGGCGCACAGGCCTGCGCGCCAGTCGCACGAGTGCCACGAGGAGATTGTTGGAGGACCACAGCAGTGACGCGCGAGACGAGGAGTAGCGGGTCATCCCTTCACCGCGCTCTGCGGTCTCGGGCCGGCTGACCTCCTTTGACCAGGAGTAGGCGACGGCGACGCTGTCGCGTATGAGGTGCAGCACGCGCAGATCGATCCCGGTGTCGTTCGCGAGCACGGCGGCGGTCGAGGCGTGCTTCGAAGAGTCCACGACGATTTCCGCCCCGGAGACCGAGGCGGCAGCCTCGTATACCGCCCGGTAGTACCCGGTGTACTGACGCATCGCGGCTCGCGTACGCCTGGAGAACGGCCGGAGCGTTCGCGGAACATGACGCTGCCGGTCCACCTCGCGCTGCAACGCGAGTACGCGATCGACGTCGAGCATCGACCATCCACCGAACGCCCGCTCTCCGACTGCTGTCCAGAACGGACAACGGTCGAACGGCTCGCCGCACCCGCAGAGCTCGTTCTCGACGACGCCGCGACGCCACAAGTGGACGACCTCACCGAGCGAAACAGCCTGCGGAGCAGCCTCGACGACTCGTTCCACCAGGGTCGATCCGGAGCGCCCGAAGCCCCCGACATACAGGACGGTCGGCGCGGTCATGGAGCATCCTGTCCGTATTCACACCAACCAGAAGCTTGCGCGCTCATCGACATGCCCGCCATATTAGGGTGTACGTCACCACTGGGGAGTGGGTCGTTCGCTGGGGGAAGCGGGACGTTTGTGGACGCATTGAGAACCGATGTGGGAAGAGTCGATGCATCGCGCCAGATGGACGCGATCAGGCGACGGTGGTTGCTGATCGTCGTGATCACGCTGCTGTTCGCTGCGGCCGGGGCTGCCGCGACGTACTTCCTGCCCAAGACATACGCATCGACGACGAGCGTGCTGGTCGCGCCTGTCACCAGCAACACGAATGCGTCGGTCGCCAACGGCCGCACCAACGGCGAGATCAACCTCGACACCGAGGCGCAGATCGTGCGATCGGTCACCCTCGCCGACCAGGTGGCCGCCGACATCGGCACAGATCTCACAGCCCGAGAGATCGCGGCTGCGGTCTCGGTCACGGTCCCCGCGAACAGCCAGGTCCTCAACATCACGTTCGAGGCCGACTCTGCGGAGGCCGCGCAGCGAGGCGCTGAAGGGTATGCGAGCGCCTACCTCGCACAACGCCGCGCCGGGAGCGAAGAGGCGATCGCCGAGGCCAAGGCGGGCATCGAGGCGCAACTCGAGACCCTGCAGGAGGAGTTCGCCGAACAGACGACACGCAGCCGTGACGAGGACCTGAGCGACGTCGACCGTGCGATCGCGTCCAGTCAGCGCGAGACACTCGTCGATCAGATCGCCGCGCTGAACGCCAACCTGTCTGCGCTCACGCGCTCGGCGGTCAACCCCGGCCATGTGCTGAGCGCAGCCGACCTCCCCCGCGACGCGACATCGCCGAGCTTCGTGGTGAACACCGCGATCGGCATGGTCGTGGGCATTCTGGCGGCACTGTCGTTGGCGGTGATCCTGGGGCAGTTCGATCACCGCATCAGGAGCCCTCGAGACGTGCACCCGCGACGTCGCCTCCGGACGCACGACGAGCTGCTCTCCAGCACGGGCGGGTCGGATGATCACGACCCCGGTCTCGAAGAGGAGGTCGATCAGCTGAGGATCGCGATCGACTCGTCGGCGGCGGGCGACCCCGACCGTGTGCTGGTCACCCCTGTCGGATCGAATTCGGGGAGCGACTGGATCGCATTGTCACTCGGCCGCGCGTACGCCCGGCGCCTGGGCTCCGCGGTGTACGCGGTCATCGATCCGACGTCCGACGTGCCGCGCGAGCTGGGCATCGACGGTCCCGGCATCACCGATCTCATCAATGGCGCGGACGCCACCGCGATCGAGGTGGACGCGACCGGGCTGATGGCGATCGGTCCGGGAAGTTCACCCCAGCAACTCGGCAGGCTGCTCCAGCGGCCGCGCTCGGTCACCCGCATCCTCGGTCTCACCGATACCGTGCTCGTGGCCGCGACGCCGTCCGTGCATGACTCCGCCGGCGCGCAGGCGATGCTTCGGACGATGGACCGCGTCGTGGTCATCGGTCGCGCAGGTGGGGTCGATGACCGGGATCTCGCCCGGACACTCGAGTCGATCGAGCGCTCCCAGTTCACCGGAACGATCGTCGTCGCGCTCGTCGCGCCGGATCGCAGACCTCGACGGGCGCGACACCGCGACGCCGTCCCCGCCGAATCCCCCGCGCAAGCAACCGAAGCCGACACCGAAATGCGCTTCGACGACACCGCGGTGGGCCCCATCCTTGCGAGGACGACGGGCGGCATCTAGATGCGCGGCGAGTCTCCGGTCTCGTCCGCGTTCGGACGTGTGTCATTGCCGCCGTCGTGGCCAGTGTGGGCTGCGACGGCCGCCTACCCGCTGTGGTGGGCACTCGGCGTCACGACGCTCGTGTACCCGGTGTTGGCGGTCGTGCTCGGCCTCTACCTCATGCGGATGCGGCCGCTGCGGCTCCCGCCGGCGTGGCTGCTGTGGGTGATGTTCCTCGTGGTCGTGGTGATGAGCGCGGTCATGCTCGGTGTCGATGCGCCGCAGACAGCGGTACAGGGCGGCATCGGGCCGTATGGCGCCTACGCGCTTCGCCTCATGAGCTACCTCGCATTCACCTTCCTTCTGCTGTACGTCGGCAACCACACCGACCGGTCGCTCCCGGTGCGCAGCGTGGTCGCCGCGATCTCGGTCATGGCCGCGGCATCCGGCCTGCTCGGGCTCGCCGGCCTGGTGGCACCGGACTTCTCCTTCCGCGCCCCCGCGAGCTACGTGCTGCCCAGCATCCTCGTCGGAGACGGCACCGTCCGGCTCGCACAGGTGCAGGACATCCTCGGCGAAGACGCACCGCGCCCCTCCGCACCGTTCGAGTACACGAACACCTGGGGCGAAGTCGTCTCGATGGCGCTCATCTGGCTCGTGGTCTATGCAGTGGTCTCGCGCCGGCTTCGTCCATGGATCGCGCTCATCGTCGCCGTGACAGCCATCCCGATTCTCGCCTCGTTGAATCGAGGCGTCTGGGTCGGCACCATCCTCGCGATCGTCTACGTCGCAGTGCGCCTCGCGATGCGCCTGCACTTCGCGCCGGTCGCCGCCATCACCGCCGCAGTCGTCCTCGGAGCAGGCCTGATCACCTTCACGCCCGCGAGCGAACTCGTCGAATCACGCATCGAGGCAGGGCACTCCGATCAGATCCGCGAGAACCTCGCCGCCGACGCCATCCGCCTCGCGAACGAATCACCGATCCTGGGGTTCGGCTCGACCCGCAAGACGCAAGGATCGTACGAGTCGATCGCGATCGGACCGTCCGCGGACTGTGAGCAGTGCGGCGAACGGGTCATCGGCAGCACGGGGCACCTGTGGCTGCTGCTGGTGGCGCAGGGCTGGCTCGGCACGATCCTGTACGTCGGTTTCTTCCTGTGGTCGCTCTGGACGTTCAGACGGGACCATTCACCGAGCGGTATCGCCGCGTCTGCGGTGGTGATCCTTTCGCTGTTCTACCTGTACTTCTACGCCGCGGTCGGCGTGCCGTTGGCACTCGCGATGCTGTCGCTCGCCGTGTTGTGGCGCAACCAGCAGACGGGCACCGACCCGTCGGCCAAGCGCGCCCATTCCCGTCGCGAGGTCGTTGGAAGCGGCATGCATGGATGACGCGCTCCGGCAGTGCCTCGCCGACATCATGGTGCCCCCGACGGGGCCGGTCCGGGTCCTCGCGGTCCCCCGCGCCAAGGCGCCGCGCGCCTACGTCTCAGCCGCCCCGGCCCTCGCAGCGACCCGACTCGTGCGGCACCAGTACGGCGGCGGGTCACTCAAGCGACGCCTGCAGACCGGCGTGCTCACCGGCCTTGCCGCGAGCGGCATCGCGGCGCGCGTCTCGCCCTGGCGGGTTTCCGACTGGCGGGCGCCCGACGCCCGCGTCTTCCACGACTGGGTTCGGGGCGTGCTGAGCCGTGACGTTCGTGTCGGCGCGGTGCTCATCGGCCCTCCACGCGCGAACCGCAAGCCGGTCGTCCTGCTGACGGACCGTCGCGGTGAGCTCGTCGCCGTCGTGAAAGTCGGTTGGGATGCCGTCACCGCCCCGCTCGTGCGACAAGAAGCAACCGCCCTGGCGGAGGTCGAACGCGCCGTCGGTTCGAAGGTGCACGTGCCCCGATTGGTCGCGACGACGCAGTGGGGGGCGGTCGAGGCCATGATGATGGCGCCGCTGCCCAGGCTCGATCGGACGCGCGCCGTGGAGCGGTCGGTCTTGGTCGACACGGTGCGGCGGGTCGCGGGTGCGCAGGTGGTTCGCGCGCCGTTGGATGTGGGGCACGACCGGATGGCTCCTCTCGTCACCGCCGCCCGACACATCGACGCCAGGACCTCGGCCGTCGTGCACGGTTCGTCACACGGCGACCTCCACGCCGGCAATCTCGGCGTCGCCCGCGACGGGATGCCGGTGTTGTGGGACTGGGAACGTTGGCGCAGCGGTCTGCCGGTGGGATTCGACCTGCTGCATCACGACGTGCAGCGCTGGGTCACGGCCGACGGGCTCGCACCGCGACAGGCGGCGGATCGCCTCCTGCGCACGGCGCCCGCCATCCTCGAACCTCTCGGCATCACTGCTCCCCTGGCCCCGGTGGTCGCGGCGGACTACCTCATCCGACTGGCCGCGCGGTATGTCGAAGACGGGCAGGACGAGGCGGGCTCTCGCCTCGGCGCTGTCGAGAATTGGATCTTTCCCGCCATCATGGACTGGTATCGCGAACAGGAGCACCGATGACGACGACCAAGGACCTGCTACGCCCGCTGCAGCCGCTGGCCCGCTCCGTGATCGGCGCGACGGCCACGGCGACGTCACGGCTGCGGATGCGGCCCGACTTCCTCATCGTCGGCGGACAACGCTGCGGCACGACCTCGTTGTTCAAGACCCTCGCGCAGCACCCGGAGGTCGCGCGTCCGTTCGCGTTCAAGGGCGTCCACTACTTCGACATGCACCATGACCGCTCGTTCGGGTGGTACCGCGGGCACTTTCCGATCCGCATCACGTCGCAGCTGAAGCGCCTCGGGCGCCGAGGGCCCATCACGGGCGAGTCCAGCCCGTTCTACGGCTTCCATCCACTCGCGCCGCAGCGCATCGCTGCAGAACTGCCCGGCGTGCGTCTTCTCATGCTGCTTCGCGATCCGGTCGAGCGCGCGTACTCGGCCCACAGCCACGAGCGCGCACGCGGGTTCGAGACCGAGACGTTCGAGCGCGCCCTCGAGCTCGAAGAGGAGCGTACCCACGGTGAACGCGAGAAGATGCTCGCGGACCCGACGTACGTCAGCTTCCACCTGCAGCACCACGCCTATCTCGCCCGCGGACGCTACATCGAGCAGATCGAGGCGCTCGAGGCGGCCGTCGGGCCGGGCAGACTGCACGTGGTCGACTCACAGGAGTTCTTCACCCGACCGGAGGAGACCTTCGCGGGCGTGCTCGACTTCCTGGGGCTACCGCCGCATGACGGCATCACGTTCGAGCGGCACAACGCTCGCGATCGCAACCCGATGAAGTCCGATATGCAACAGCGTCTGCTCGCGAAGTTCGATGAGACGGATGCACGCCTGGCGCGCTGGTGGGGACGACCGTTGTCATGGCGCGAGTGACGGCGAGTCGGCATTCCGCTGCACACGACGAAGCGGGCACTCGCTCCGTCGCGCGCGGCGGGATCGCGAACCTCGCCGGCGCCGCGTACTCGGGACTGGCGACCTTCGCAATCACGGCAATCGTCACCCGCATTGCACAGCCGGCGGATGCAGGCGTCTACTTCTCCGCGATCTCCATCCTCCTCATCGCCGTCGCGCTCGTCGAGGTCGGGGTGCCGGTCGGTTACGTGTACCTGCTCGCGCGGTACCGCAGCACCGGACGGACAGCACTGCTTCGATCGGTGCTGACGACAGGCGCGGTTCCCGTCCTGGGGCTCGGCGTCCTCGTGGTCTCGCTGGCCCTGATCTTCCGCGAGCCCCTCGGTGCGGCTCTGATAGGCGCCGATGTCGAGGCGCACGCGACGATCGTGGCCGTCTTGTGTTGTGGATTGTTGGCCGCGATCGTCGCGGACTCGTTGTTGGGGGCAACGCGCGGGTTCGGTGTGATGCGGCCGACGGTCGTCGCCGACAAGTTCGTCAATCCGACGGTGCAACTGACTGCCCTCCTGTTGCTCGCGCTGGCGGGCTGGACCGGGGGCGCCGACCTGGTGTGGACGCGCGTCGTCGGGTTCGCGGCCGTCGTGATCGTCGCCGCTCCGTGGCTCTCGCGCCTGCTCCGCCGCCATCCTTCCCCCGAAGGCGCACCCGCGCGTGATCGGTGGATGCCGCGACGCGAGACGGTGGGCGAGTTCTGGCGGTTCAGCGGGCCGCGCGCCATCGGACAATTCGCACAGGTGGGCATCCAGCGGGTGGACATCATCTTGATCGCACTGTGGGTGGGCCCGGTCGAGGCTGCGGTCTACGCAGCCGCGAGCCGCTTCCTGATCTTCGGCCAGCTCGCTGCCAATGCCATCGGGACAGCAGTGCAGCCGCGATTCAGCGCGTTGGCGGCGCGCAATGAGATGGGCCCCCTGCAACACCTGTATCGAACGTCGACGGCGTGGGTCATGTTCGCGACATGGCCCCTGTATCTGACGTTCATCGTGCAGGCAGAGTGGCTCATGATGGTGTTCGGTGCCGACTATGCACGCGGCGCACCGGTTCTGCAGTTGCTCGCGGCCGCCATGCTCGTGGCGACTGCCTGCGGCGCCGTCGATGCCGTGCTCCTGATGGCGGGCCGTTCGACGTGGACCATGATCAACGCCTGGGTGGCGCTGATCGTCAACGTCGGTCTGAATGTGTGGTTGATCCCGGAGCTCGGCATCCTGGGTGCGACGATCGCGTGGATCGCGGCGATCCTCGTCAACAATCTGGTTCCGTTGGTGCAGGTTCGGGCCGGGCTCGGCGTGCACCCGCTCGGACGGCTGACAGTGCTTGCCGCTGCCATCCCCCTCCTGCTCTTCGGGCTCGCGCCGTGGGTCGTAGGGCTACTCGGCGGCGGTGTGATCGGTGCGACAATCTCGTTTGCATCTGGCGTCGCGCTCTACCTCCCCGTGCTGTGGCGACTTCGACGAGAACTCGGGATAGCCGGGATGCTGCGGTCTCGAGGTGGCGCTCGGTCTTGATTCGCGACGGATCGGATCGTGGGGCTCCCGGATCCGAGAGCCCCACGATCGGTGTCAACCGGTGACCACCTCGCGCCACGCCGCCTTTGATGGCGCGTCCGCGAGGCGGAAGTCACGCTTGGCGATGGTGTCGAAGTAGGTCACGAACAGCGCGCCTTGGCTGTCGAGGTAGCTCGCGATATCGCGCAACCACGAAGCTCGCTTCGCTCCCGTGTCACCGCCCATCAGCATCGATCCGGTCTCTGCGATGGCGAAGGGCTTGCCCTGTGCCTTCGAGGTCGCGATCACCTTGTCGTAGATGGACGCGGGCGTCCGGTACTCGGTGTTGTTGGTCCACGGGTTGTACGGGTCCCAGCCGAGAACGTCGATCGAGGCGGATCCCGGATAATAGTCCGAGAACGTTCGCCCGGAGCGCGAGTCGACGGTCCAGTCCATCAGCACCAGCATCGAGTGCAACTTGGGCTGGCAGGTCTCATCGGCAATCGCAGCGATGCGCTTCCATGCCGCGCGGTAGTCGGCCGCAGTGAACTCTCCGGCCTCGATGTTGTCTTCGGGTTCGTGGAAGTACGTCCAGTACACGTCGACAGATTGTGGCGCGGCACGGAACCAACTGCGAAGCGTCGCGTCGTACTGACCGGACAGGACTGCCTTGGGAGCAAGCTTGAAGGACACCGACAAGTCCGCCCCTTCGACGACTGATGCCGCGTTCCAATTCGGAACGCCGGGATGGAAGATTCGAACGACATCAGCTGCACCGTACGTCGACTTCGCGTATGCCCAGGCCTCGCGGAGTGGCTTCCCCCCCGGAATGTCGAGGGCGTACCCGAAGTCCGTTTCGGAGCCGAAGGACGAGGGGGCGCATGCCCCGCTCACGGGATTCTCGACAGGAGCAGGCGTGGTGGGCGACGTCGCACCACCACCTGAAACGACCCGAAGCGAGACGTCGTCGACCTGCAACGGCTGGTAGGCCTTTGCGTCGGAGGCGACCATCGCGATGTTGAGCTGGGCGCCGGCACGGGTCGTGGTGAAGGTCGTCGAGACCGTCTTCCACGTCGAGTCGGTGAGCGTGAAGGGGGCGGTGTGGTGCAGTTTTCCGGCCGTTGAAACCTCGTCGACGCGCACATCGCCGGTGAGCGAACCGTTCTGCGTGCGGACCTTGGCGGTCAGTTCGTAGGTCACGCCGGCTTTGGCGCTGGGGACGGTCGAGGTGACATCGCCCATGCGGAGCGCACCGCCGCCAGATCGCCAGAGTGTGGCGTAGGCGCTGCGGGAGCCTTCACGGAGGACGAGCTTCTCCGGCGACCCGGGGGCGACGTGCCAGCCGGTCAGGCCCTGGCTGAAGTCACCGTTGGTGACGAGTTCGGTTTCGGCGGCCGACACCGCTTGAGCGGCCCCCAAGACGAGGGCGATGGATGCGGCGCCGGCGATCGTGGCTCGCGCGAGGCGACGCAATGGTTTTCGGACGGGTGACTGGGCAGTATGCGAAGTCATAGACGCTTTCGGGTAGGAGTCGGCCCCTCCCCCCCCGGGTGGCCTCATGGAAAACTGATATGAAATTGTTGTCTGGGGAAGGGTACCCTTTGCGTCCGAGCGCGACAAAACCCATGAGAGCTAATTAACTGAGCACATGAGAGCTGGTTCATGAACCGCTGACGAGGGACTTCTCCCGCAGCATGCGTTCTACCCGCTCCACACACTCCTCGACCGACAGCGTCGAAGTGTCGATCCGAAGGGCCGGGTCGACCGGCGCTTCATAGGGCGAATCGATGCCGGTGAAGTCGGTCAGCAACCCCGCGCGCGCCTTCGCGTAGAGCCCCTTCCGATCCCGCCCCTCGGCGATGTGAAGAGGTGTCGCGACGTGGATCACGAGGAAGGGCGCGTTCGGCTCGACCTTCGTCCGCATCGCCTCGCGCGACGCCGCGAAGGGTGCGATCGGCGCACAGATCGCCAGCCCGCCGCCCTCGGCCACGCGTGCAGCGACCCACGCGATCCGTTGCACGTTCTTGTCTCGATCTTCGCGACTGAACCCCAGTTCAGAAGACAATTCGTGGCGAACATTGTCGCCGTCGAGGAGCACCGGGCGGTGCAACCCACGAGCCGCCAAATGCTGCGACACAGCCCGCGCGATGGTCGATTTTCCCGCCCCGGACAAGCCAGTGAACAACAGGACCGCCCCTCGAGACGGTGACGAGACGGGGCGGCGCAGATCGACGACCTCGGCGGGACGGCGACTGTCGGTCAGCAGCGAGACGGCATCGATCTCGGGGGTCCCGAGATCGGTATCGGGAACGAACCAGACGCGTGCGTCGGGCAACTGCTCGATGCACGCCTCCAAGTCTGCGAGCGCCTTGCCCGATACGACCGCGTCGGGGCCTCCGGCAAGGACGAAATCGATCGGGCGACCCTCCGCGAACGCGACCGCGCGTAGGACATCGGCAGCACACGCCTCCGACACGATGACGGCCACGCGACCCTCCAGATCCGTCTCGCGTCGCATCCGGCGATGCCGACCGATACCGTGCTCGGCAGCGCGAACCCCTCGCAGCGGCCCGGCGAGCCATGCACTGTCAACACCCAAGCTCGCGCCGGTCACGGTCAGGACGGCCAGCGGCGTGTTGTCGCGATCAGTCAGGGTCAGCTCGCCGCCTCGCTCGACGCTATCGACGAGGTCTGGCGGCACGCGCAGCATCGGGGCTGCCGTCGCGCCGCCGTGCTCCGGCAGGACGTATTCGGCGACCGGATGCACCAGCCCGCTCAGGATGAGCTCGAGACCCTCCAATCTCGATCCCTCCAGCGCAAGAGTGCCGATGGTCATTCCGACCTCCCGGGGCCGGCTTCGTCAGCGACGGCGCGAGAGGCTCGTTTTCGGCGCGCCTCGACGCTCGCCAACGCTGGAAAGCCCATCGACCGGCGAATCAACATCCAGACGATGGGACCGAGTGCCGCGACAGCCACGAGCACGATGCCGGTGACCTCGTTGCTCACGTTGAGCAGCTTCAGACCGGACGCGAGCAATACGAACGCGAGCGCGCGACGCACGATGCCGCCGGGCAGTCTGGCCGACAGTTGCGCACCGATGAAGGCACCGGGGACACTGCCGATGATCAGCGGCACGGAGATGCCCAGATCGAGATCCCCGTACAGTGCGTGACCGATCGCGGCTGAGATCACGAGTGGAACCGCCTGTACCAGGTCGGTTCCGACGAGCTGGCTCGCCTTGAGCCCCGGGTACAGCAGCATGAGCCCGATGATGATGAGCGACCCGGAACCGACCGACGTCATTCCCACGATGAGCCCGCCCACGACACCGAGAAGGATCGTCGGGATCGGCTTGACCACCACATGAGGCCGATCCTGCGGGAGCGGCTGCCCGCGACCGTCGCGTGATCGGGCGCGCTCGACAAGCCGCAAATAGGCCCGGACCATGAGCATCGAGGCGGTGAAGAGGATGGCAATGCCGAGGGCGATCTTGACGCCGCTCTGCACTGCTTCGGCCGTTCCCATCGCCTTCAACACGAAGACCCCGGCAAAGGCGGCGGGCACGGATCCGATACACAAATACCCGACCAGGCGCAGATTCACGGTGCCGCGCCGGAGGTGGACGAATGACCCGACCGGCTTCATCACCGCACTCGCTGCAAGATCACTCGACACGGCCGTCAACGGCGGCACGCCGAAGAACAGCACAAGCATCGGCGTCATCAACGCCCCTCCGCCCATGCCGGTCAAGCCGACGATGATGCCTACGGCGAAGGCCCCCAGAACCATCCCCCAGTCCATGGCGGCATTGTGGCATAGCATCCACCGCCTTGCCCACCCAAAAGATGATCAAACTCTCATCTGGCGGTGCGGTGGCCCCTTCTTGTAGGGTGAGCCTTCTGGGGGAGGACGCAACTGGGGAGTCGCGTCATACAGGTGGTGCGTGCACCGCCGGTACCGGGCGTCTGCGTACGCCCGGCCCCCCGCACCGATTGAGATCGGATGGGGGATGCATGGACGACAGCGCACTCGCGAGGATGCTCGCTGAGCACGCCGGGGCGGCACTGAAGGCGCTTCAGCGCTCGAGCGAGCCTGGATTGCTCGGCACACGTGAATTGAAGGATCTCGGCGACCGCACCAGCCAAGACCTGTTGGCGGCCGCCCTCGCCGAGCATCGACCGGCTGACGCGATTCTGTCCGAGGAGGCCAAGGACGACCCGGCACGACACACAGCCGAACGCGTCTGGATCATCGATCCGCTCGACGGGACCCGCGAATTCTCGGAAGGGCGAGAGGACTGGGCAGTCCATGTCGCTCTGTGGTCGGCGGGCGACCTCATCGCCGGCGCGGTCGCACTACCGGGCCTCGGCATCACGCTCGGCGCCGACGACCCGGTCCGCAGCTGGCCGACTCCCTACCCCGTACGCATCGCCGTCTCGCGCACGCGCCCGACGGCACTCGTCGTGGCCGTCGCACAAGAAATGGGTGCCGAACTCGTCCCGATGGGCTCGGCGGGGTTCAAAGCGTCGGCCGTCGTGCGCGGTGAGGTCGACGCATACCTGCACACCGGTGGCCAGTACGAGTGGGACTCTGCCGCGCCGGTCGCAGTGGCTCGGGCGGCGGGATTGTTCACGGCGCGGATCGACGGGTCTCCGTTGGAATACAACCGCGAGAACCCATATCTTCCGGATCTCATGATCTGCAACCCGTCACTCGCGGACGAGCTCCTCCGTCGAGTACGCGCCAACACAGTTGAGGGGGAATAATGGCGGAAACTGCTGACGACGTCGGCTACGGAATGACGCAACTCGATTACCTGGAGGCCGAGGCGATCTTCATCATTCGCGAGATCGTCGCCGAGAACGAGAGCCCCGGCATGCTGTTCTCGGGTGGCAAGGACTCGATCGTCATGCTGCATCTCGCGACCAAGGCGTTTGCCCCGGCATCTCTGCCGTTCCCGGTCGTGCACATCGATACGGGTCACAACTTCGACGAGGTGCTCGAGTACCGCGATCGACGCGTCGCCGAACTCGGCGCCCGACTCATCGTCGGGTCCGTGCAGGCCGCGATCGATGCGGGCCTCGTGCGCGAGGAACCGAACGGCTCTCGCAACCGCATCCAGACGCCGGTCCTGCTGAAGACTGCAGAAGACCACGGGCTGTCAGCCCTGATGGGCGGCGCCCGCCGGGACGAAGAGAAGGCCCGCGCGAAGGAGCGGGTGTTCTCATTCCGCGACGACTTCGGGCAGTGGGATCCGAAGAACCAGCGACCGGAACTGTGGTCGCTGTACAACGGGCGCATCCACCAGGGCGAGAGTATCCGCTGCTTCCCGTTGTCGAACTGGACCGAGCTGGACATCTGGGAGTACATCGCCCGGGAGGGCATCGAAGTGCCCTCCATCTATTACGCGGCCGAACGTGAGGTCTTCCTCCGCGGCGGCATGTACTTCGCCGTGAATCAGCACTGCACGCCGCGAGACGGCGAGGAGGTGTTCACCGAGACGGTGCGCTACCGAACCGTCGGCGATGCGACGCTGACCGCGGCTGTCCTGTCCGACGCGCGCACCGCCGAGGAGGTCATCGCCGAGGTCGCCGCGACCCGTGTGACCGAACGCGGCGCCACTCGCGGCGACGACAAGGTGAGCGAGGCCGCCATGGAGGATCGGAAGAAGGAGGGGTACTTCTGATGGACATCATGAGATTCGCGACCGCGGGGTCGGTCGACGACGGCAAGAGCACGCTCATCGGGCGTCTGCTGTACGACTCCAAGTCGATCTTCTCCGACCAGCTCGATGCCGTTGAGCGCGCGAGTCAGCAGCGCGGCGACGCCTACACGGACCTCGCCCTGCTGACCGACGGGCTGCGCGCCGAACGCGAGCAGGGGATCACGATCGACGTCGCGTACCGGTACTTCTCGACACCGCTGCGAAAGTTCATCATCGCCGACACCCCTGGGCACATCCAGTACACCCGCAACATGGTGACCGGCGCCTCGACCGCAGACCTTGCGATCATCCTCATCGATGCGCGCAAGGGCCTGGTCGAGCAGAGCAGACGGCACGCGACCATCGTGTCGCTGTTGCGCGTACCGCACGTCGTCCTGGCGATCAACAAGATGGACCTCGTCGACTGGTCGCAGGACGTCTACGAAGAGATCAGCGGCGCGTTCCGCGACTTCGCGGCGCGCCTCGATTTCGCCGATGTCACGGCCATCCCGATCTCGGCACTCACCGGCGACAACGTCGTCAGTCGCTCGGAGCACATGGACTGGTACGAGGGACCAGCGTTGCTCCATCACCTCGAGCACGTCTACATCGCGAGCGACCGCAACCTCGTCGATGTCAGGTTCCCGGTGCAGTACGTCATCCGCCCCCAGAACGGCCGCGGCGACTACCGAGGCTTCGCCGGACAGTTGGTCAGCGGCGTGGTGCGCCCTGGTGACGAGGTGATCGCTCTGCCGAGTGGGCTCCCCACCCGGGTCCGAACCGTCAGCACGGCAGACGGCGAACTGCAGGCCGCGTACCCACCGATGTCGGTGACGATCCAACTGGAGGATGAGGTCGACATCTCGCGCGGTGACATGATCTGCCGCCCCAACAATCAGCCCGAGATCACTCAGGACATCGACGCGATGATCTGCTGGATGGACCCCGAACCGATGCGCGTGGGCGCCAAGTATGTGATCAAGCACACGACGCGGACCGTACGCGCGCTTGTGAAGCACGTGCAGTACGAACTCGACATCAACAGTCTGCATCGTTCGCAATCGCCGACCGAGCTCGGGCTGAACGCGATCGGTCGCGTCAATCTGCGCACGACATTGCCGCTGCTATCCGACCCGTATCGCCGCAACAGGCAGACCGGATCGTTCATCGTCATCGACGAGGCGACCAATCGCACCGTGGGGGCCGGCTTCATCACAGAGAATTGATCGCTGCCGCCGGGAGCCGATGAGGGCCTTCCACAGTCCTCGCACATCCCCAGCCTGCTCATCGGCGAGCGCGGGTAAGGTGAGACGACCCGGCCCGCCCGAAGACTCGCGAGCAGCACATGGACCTGTCCATCATCGTCCCGACCTTCAACGAAGGTCCGAACGTCGATGAGCTGTTGCGCCGCATCGGCGAGACGCTGGGCGATCGCCGCTTCGAGGTGATCTTCGTCGATGACTCGACCGATGACACCCCGGAACGTGTGCTGGCGGCGGCCGAGCGCTCCCCCTTTCCGGTGCGGCTGCTCCACCGTGAGTCGGCGACAGCGGGGCTCGGCGGCGCGGTCGTGGAGGGGTTCCACCTGGCCGCCGCACGGTGGTGCCTCGTGATGGACGGCGATCTGCAGCATCCGCCCGAAGACATCCCCCGCATGCTCGAACGCGCCGAGGCAGGTGACGTCGACATCGTCGTGGCCTCACGGTATGCATCCGGCGGTGATTCGAAGGGATTGGCCGATGCGACGCGCACGACGGTCTCCCGCGCGTCGACCCTGCTCACGAAGTCGATGTTCCCCCGCAAGCTGTCGGGGTGCTCCGACCCGATGACGGGCTTCTTCCTCGTCGATCGGGAGGCGGTCGACCTCGAGGCGCTGCGTCCTCGCGGGTTCAAGATCCTGCTCGAGATCCTGGCGCGCCGCCAGTTGCGCATCGGTGAGGTGCCCTTCTCGTTCGCGCAGCGGTTCGCGGGCCAGTCGAAGGCGAGCTTCACGCAGGGCGTGCGCTTCTTGACGCAGTTGGCGATGCTGCGGTTCGGGCGCATGTCGGCCTTCGCGCTCGTGGGCGGCGCCGGGGCGATCGCGAATCTCGTGATCATGTGGGGGCTGATTCGGCTCGGCCTCGACTACGTGCCGGCGGCGATCATCGCGAGCGAGGTCACGATCATCGGCAACTTCCTGCTGCTCGAATACCTCGTCTTCGCCGACATGCGTGCCGAGTCGGGCAGGGTGACGCACCGCTTCGTGAAGTCGTTCACCTTCAACAACCTCGAAGCCGTCGTGCGCATCCCGGTGATGTCGGTGCTGGTCGAAGGCGCGCACATCCCGAGCGTGCTGGCGGCCGGACTCACGCTGGTCGCCGCGTTCGTCGTGCGTTTCGTGTTCCACGCGCTCGTGGTCTACGCCCCCAAACGCGGCGCGGTCTCTGCGGCGACCGCCCGCAAGGAGCCTGCGGCCTCAGCGTCGTCGGGTCGACGTACGCTGGATGCATGACATCCCCCACCGAGACCATCACGATGTTCGGTGCCGACTGGTGCCGCGACTGCCGTCGCACGAAGGCGCAGCTCGACAGCCTGGGCGTGGCGTACACGTACGTCGATCTCGAGGCCGATCCCGCGGCCGCCGATGTGGCGCGTGACATCTCGGGACGCACGAACATCCCCGTCGTGGTCTACCCCGACGCGACGCATCACGTCGAACCGTCGAACGACGACGTCGCCGCCAAGCTGCGCGAACTCTCCCTCATCTGACGCCGCATCCGCTGCACGGGCCTTGCTCGGCGCGGCCCCCGCGGGCGGATAGCCTGGCCAGATGGGCAACGATGCACCGCCGCGCGAGCTGACGCGCGGCACGGTCGCGCGCTACGCGGTCGGCTCGATCGGCACGGGCGGGTTCGGCACCCTGCCGGGGCTCGTGCTGCTGTACTACCTGACGGACAACCTCGGTGTGACGGCTGCGCTGGCGGGCGTGATCATGACGGTCGCGAAGGTGTGGGATGTCGTGATCGACCCCGTCGTCGGTGCCCTGACCGACCGCGACCTCGCGCGTCACGGCACACGACGACGCCTCATGCTCGTCGGTGCGCTCACGATTCCGGTCTTCTTCGCGCTGACGTTCGCGGTGCCGCCCACGCTCGGACCGGTGGTCGGCGCGATCTGGGTGCTGATCGCGTTCCTGTTGACGGCGACCGCATTCAGCCTGTTCCAGGTGCCGTACATCGCGTTGCCGGCAGAGCTCGCGACCCGATACGACACCCGCACGACGCTGCTCACGTGGCGGGTGGTCGTGCTGACCTTCGCGATCCTGCTGTTCGGCGCAGGCGGGCCCGTGCTGCGCGGGATCACGGGCGATTCGACGAGCGGCTACCTGCTGATGGGGGTCGTCGCCGGCGTCGTGATCGGCGTCGGGATGCTGGTGTCGACCGGTGTCGCCGGGCGCACCGCCCGCACCCGTTCGGCGATGACGGCGGCGGCGACGAGCTCTGCCGAGTACGCCGAACTGGTGGCAGGCCAGGTGTCGGGCCGCCCCGAGCACAACGCAGCGCGCGATGCGTCGACGTCGGGCGGCGGCATCCGCGACAATTTCCGTTCGGCGTGGGAGGCACTCACACGCAGCCAGCCGTTCCGCGCACTGCTGGCGACGTTTGTGCTGCAGGCGCTCGCGACCGGCCTCATGCTCGCGGGCGCGCAATACCTCGCGACGTGGATCATGCGGTCGGAGGATGCGGTGACGCTGCTGTTCGTCGCGCTCATCGCTCCGGCCCTGCTCGCGACGCCCGCGTGGGGCGGGTTGGCCCGGCGCATCGGCAAGGAGGCGGCGTTCGTGATGGCGAGCGCGCTGTTCGCCGTCGCCGCGACGAGCATCGTGCTCGCGCTGTGGGCTCCGGGCGACTGGATCTACATCCCGGTCGCGTTCGCAGGAATCGCGTACGCCGGCATGCAGTCGCTGCCGATGGCGATGCTGCCAGACGTGATCGCCCACGATGCGAGGCGGTACGGCGCGGGCCGGGCGGGCGCGTTCGGCGGCGTGTGGACGGCGGGTGAGACGACCGGGTTCGCACTGGGTGCTGCGGTGCTGGTGCTCGTGCTGCAGTTCGCGGGCTACGTCTCGCGCACGGCGGGCGAGAGCGTCAGCCAGCCGGATGCCGCACTGTCGGCGATCGTGCTGAGCTTCAGCATCGCGCCCGCCGCACTGATCGCGTTGAGCCTGATTCCGCTCTCCCGCTACCGGCTGCGCCGCAGTGATATCGAGAGAGGGGACGTCGACCGACGTGACATCGACTGAGAAGACCTCCGTGCCTTCGACTGCTGACATCGAACCCACCCCGATCGCGCAGGGCCTCACCGAGGCCGACCGCGCCGTCGAGGCGGTGACCGCCGGCGCGCGCTCGTGGCCGCTGTTGACGCTACGGCAGCGGGTGACGCTGCTACGCCGCATCCGCGCCGCCGTCGTCGCGGCCGCCACGGACTGGGCCGACGTCGCCGCGACGTCGAAGGGCCTGGAGCCCGGGCATCCGCTGCGGGGCGAGGAGTGGCTGTCGGGACCGTATGCAGCGCTCACCGCGCTCGACGCGTACGCCGGCTCTCTCTCGCGGCTGGCGCGCGGCCAGAGCCCGGCGCACGATATCGGGGCGCGTGCGGCGCCGGGTGGCCGGATCGCACTGTCGACGTCACCGTTGGATGCCGCGGACGCGCTGCTGCTGTCGGGCTACTCGACCGAGGTGTGGCTGCAGCCCGGTGTCACCGAGTCGCAGGCCCGTGAGCGCGCTGGGCTGGCGCAGCGGACGCCTCGCGACGGCGGCGGGGTCGGCCTCGTGCTCGGTGCCGGCAACATCACGTCGATCCCGTTCCTCGACGTGCTCTACGAACTGCTCGCCTTCAACCGGGTCGTCGTGCTCAAGGTCAACCCCACGCAGGACGCGATGGTGCCCGTGTTCGAGCGCGCGCTGGCCCCGCTCATCGAGCCCGGCTACCTGCGCATCGTCCGCGGCGACGGCGCGGTCGGCGCGTATCTCACGCGGCATCCCGGCATGGACCATGTGCACATCACCGGGTCGGACGCGACGTTCCGCGCGATCGTATGGGGCCCCGGCGGCACCCCGGGCGAGGGCGACCCGAAGCTGACCGTGCCGATCTCGGCAGAGCTCGGCGGCGTCTCGCCGATCATCGTCGTGCCCGGCATCTGGTCGACCGCCGACCTGCGCTATCAGGCCGAGCACGTCGTGACGATGCGTCTGCAGAACAGCGGGCACAACTGCATCGCCGGGCAGGTCGTGCTGCTGAGCGAGGACTGGCCGCAGCGCGACGCGTTCTTGCGCGAACTGCGCGCCGCGTACGCCCGCGCCCCGCGGCGATCGGTCTGGTATCCGCACGCCGACGCGAAGCTCGACGCGGCGCGCGAGGCCTACCCTGACGCGACGTGGAGCCCCGACGGCCGCCGCGCGCTCATCGAGACGACCCCGGATGCGGCCGAGGCGCTGCAGAGCACCGAGTACTTCTCCCCCGTGCTGGGCGTCGTCACGCTCCGCGGGCTCGGGCAGGAGTTCGTCGACACCGCCGTCGCGCACGCCAACGAGCACCTGCACGGCACGCTCGGTGCGAACCTGCTCATCGACCCGGTGACGCAAGCGGCCCTCGGCGACGGGTTCGAACGGGCGATCGCAGACCTGCGCTACGGCACGGTCGCCGTCAACGCGTGGACGGCGTTCGGCTTCCTCACCCCCACCGCGACGTGGGGCGCCTACCCTGGCGGCACGCTCGCCGACGCGCCCAGCGGACTCGGCATCGTGCACAACGCGCTGCTGCTCGACGACGTCGAACGCACCGTCGTCCGCGGCCCGTTCCGGCCCTTCCCCCGCGCACTGCGCACCGTGTTCGAACGGCGCGACCTCGGTCTGCTGTCGGTGCTGCCGAAGCCACCGTGGTTCGTCACGTCGCGCACCGGCGCCGCCGTCAGCGAAGGATTCACGCGGTTCCGCATGGACGGCAACATCCCGCGCCTGCTCGTCACGCTCGTGAAGGCGTTCGGGGCGTGAGCGCCGGCGAACGGCTGGATGCCGACTACATCGTCGTCGGCGCCGGATCTGCGGGCGCCGCGCTGGCGGCGCGGCTCAGCGAGGACCCGACCGTGCAGGTGCTGCTGCTGGAGGCCGGCCCCGTCGACCGCGCCATCGAACTGCACGTGCCCGCCGCGTTCTCGAAGCTGTTCCGCGGCCCGCACGACTGGTCGTACGACACCGTGCCGCAGCCGCATCTGAACGGCCGCACCGTGTACTGGCCGCGCGGCAAGACGCTCGGCGGATCCTCCTCGCTGAACGCGATGATGTGGATCCGCGGCTTCGCCGCCGACTACGACGAATGGGCGGATGCCGCCGGCTCCGACTGGTCGTGGGATGCCCTGCAGCCGTACTTCCACCGCGTCGAGGCGACCGAGTCGACGACCGACCCCTCGCAGGGCACCGACGGGGCGCAGGCGGTCACGGTGCAGCGCGACCCGCGGCCGCACACGGCGGCATTCCTCGACGCCGCCCGCGAACTCGGGCATCCCGTCACCGCCGCCAACGCCCCGAGGGGGCAGGGCTTCTCGCAGACGATGGTGACCCAGTCCCGCGGCGCCCGCGCCTCGACGGCGGACGCGTACCTGCGGCCGGCGCGGCGGCGCCCGAACCTGACGGTCATCACCGACGCGCTCGTGCGCCGGGTCACGTTCGACGCCGACAAACGCGCCACCGGCGTGTACGTCGAGATCGACGGCATCCCCCGCCACGCGACGGCCAGGCGCGAGGTCGTGCTCAGCGGCGGCGCGATCAACACCCCGCAGTTGCTCATGCTGAGCGGCATCGGGGCTGCCGACCACCTGCGCGAGGTCGGCGTCGACGTGCTCGTCGATGCTTCCGAGGTGGGTGAGAACCTGCAGGACCACCTCGTCGCAGGCCTCGCGCCGGCCGCCGAGGGCGGCACCCTGTTCGGCGCCGAGTCGCCCCGGCAGCTCATGGACTACCTGACGCGCAAGCGCGGCATGCTGACGTCGAACGTCGCCGAGGCGTACGGGTTCGTGCGCACGTCAGCGGCCGAGGATGCCGGGGTTCCCGAGGGATTGCCCGACATCGAGATCATCTTCGCCCCGGCGCCGTACGTCGGCGAGGGGCTCGTACCGCTGCCGGCCGAAGGCATCACGGTCGGTGCGATTCTGCTGCGGCCGCACAGCCGCGGCAGCATCCGGCTGGCATCGGCCGACCCGACGCAGCATCCGCTCATCGACCCGCGGTACCTGTCCGACCCGCGCGACGTCGCGGCGATGACGGCGGGCCTCGGCGAATGCGAACGGCTCATCGCGACCGACGCCCTCAGTGCGGTGACCACGGGCGGTTGGGTGCAGCCCGAAGGCGGCGAGCGGATGAGCGCCGAGGAGCGGATCGAAGCGTCACTGCGGCAGTACTCGCACACGCTGTACCACCCGGTCGGCACGGCCCGGATGGGCGCGGATGCGGCATCCGTCGTCGATCCGGAACTGCGCGTGCGGGGTGTGCACGGACTGCGGGTGGCCGACGCGTCGGTCATCCCGACGATCATCCGGGGACACACCAATGCCCCCGCGATCGTCATCGGCGAGGTCGCCGCCGACCTGCTGCGCCGCTGACGTCGCCGAGTTCGTGGCAGTCGTTGTCGCCGGACTCAGCTGCGAGCGACAAGTACTGCCCCGAACTCGTGCCGGTCGAGGGTCAGCGACCGCGGCGTCCGGCGCCGTTCTGACGGACGACCGAGCCGACCATCAGCTTGCCGCCGTCGTGCGAGGCGCGACGGCCCTTCGTGCGCGGGTTGCCGGCCGGTGCCTGCTGCGCGGGACGCGCGTGCTGACGCTCGGTCGCCGCGGCATGCGTCGCCGACTGCCCGCGACCGCCCTGACCGCGGCTTGCCTGGCCCTGGCCGCGGCCGGCGCCCTGCGCGGCCTGGCCGGCGTTCTGGCCGCCCTGGCCGCCACGACCGCGGCGACGTCTGCCACCGCCCTGGCCGTTCTGCCCACCGGCGGGCTGGCCGCCGCGGGCATCGCGCGCGGCGCGCTTGCGCTGTGCGTTGGCGCCCTGGCTGCGGCCGGGCTGCTGCTGCTCCTTCGGCGCGGGGGCGACGAAGGGGGCGACCTCGCCGACGAGGTCGGTGACGGCTGCGCTGGATGCGTCGACCTTCTCGGGCGTGACGGTGATCGCCGCCTTGCGCAGCAGATCCTTCACGTCCTTCTCCTGACCGGGCAGCACGACCGTGACGACCGAACCGGCGGCGCCGGCGCGGGCGGTGCGGCCCGAGCGGTGCAGGTACGCCTTGTGCTCCATCGGCGGGTCGACGTGCACGACGAGCTCAACGTCGTCGACGTGCACACCGCGCGCGGCGACGTCGGTCGCAACGAGCACCTTCGCGGCACCCGACGAGAACGCGGCGAGGTTGCGGTCACGCTGCGGCTGCGACAGGTTGCCGTGCAGGTCGACGGCGGGAATGCCCTCGCCGGTGAGCTGCTTGGCGAGCTTCTTCGCGGCGTGCTTGGTGCGGGTGAAGAGGATGCGGCGGCCCATGCCGGAGGCGAGGGCCCGCACGACGTGCTTCTTGGCGTCGGTGTCGGCCAGGTGGAACACGTGGTGGGTCATCGCGTCGACAGGCGAGGTGGCCTCGTCGACCGAGTGCATGACCTCGTTCTGCAGGAACTTGCGCACCAGCTTGTCGACCCCGTTGTCGAGGGTCGCGCTGAACAGTAGGCGCTGCCCACCGCGCGGGGTCTTGTCGAGGATGCGGGTGACGACCGGCAAGAAGCCGAGGTCGGCCATGTGGTCGGCCTCGTCGATGACGGTCATCTCGACGGCATCCAGCTTGACGAAGCCCTGGCCCATGAGGTCTTCGAGACGGCCGGGGCACGCGACGACGATGTCGACGCCGCGCTGCAGCGCCTGCACCTGACGGTTCTGGCTGATGCCGCCGAAGATCGTCGTGGTCGTCAGGCCGTACGCGGCAGCGAGCGGCGCGAGGGTCGCGTCGATCTGGGTCGCGAGCTCACGCGTCGGGGCGAGGACAAGCCCGCGGATGCGGCTGCTACGGCCGTCGCCGAGGCGCGCGGCCATCGGGATCGAGAAGGCGAGGGTCTTGCCCGAGCCCGTGCGGCCGCGGCCGAGCACGTCGCGGCCGGCGAGCGTGTCGGGCAGGGTGTCGACCTGGATCGGGAAAGCAGTGGTCTTGCCGTCGGCGCGGAGCGCGTTCACGAGTGGGGCGGGCACGCCGAGCGCGCCGAAGGTGATGTCAGTCATGGAGAAGTCTCTGGGCACGCAGACGGTGCCCGGTCGGTGGCCTGCATGCGGATGCGCACACAGGTTCGCCGTACGAAGAATGTCAGCCGGCTTCAGGATCGGGGCCCTGGCGGCGAGGGAAGCGTTGAACGACGCCTCGGCGCACGGAATCGCGCACCGAACGACTGAGTCTATCAGTCGAGAGCGAACAGGTCGGTCGCGTCGCGCAGGGCGGCAGCGATGCCGGATTCGGCGGCGGAGTGCCCGGCGTCGTCGACGACGACGAACTCGGCCTCCGGCCACGCCCGGTGCAGGTCCCATGCGGTCATCATCGGGGTGCACACGTCGTAGCGTCCCTGCACAATGACCGCCGGGATGTGCCGGATGCGGGCGACGTCCTCGATCAGCTGCCCCTCCCGCATCCACCCGCCGTTGAGGAAGTAGTGGTTCTCGATGCGGGCGAACGCGAGCGCTGCGACCGGGTCGGTCATCGCCTCGACGAGTTCGGGGTCGGGGCGAAGGGTCACGGTCGAGGCCTCCCACCGTGTCCAGGCGAGCGCCGCCGCGCCGTGCACGGCGGGGTCTGGGTCACTGAGCCTGCGGTGGTACGCCTCGATGAGCCGCGACCGCTCGAGCACCGGGATCGGCGCGAGGTACTGCTCCCACAGGTCGGGGAACAGGGCCGACGCGCCGCCCTCGTAGAACCACTCCAATTCGTGGCGGCGCAGCGTGAAGATGCCGCGCAGCACCAACTCGCTGACCGCGTCGGGGTGGCACTGCGCGTAAGCGAGCGCGAGGGTACTGCCCCACGAACCGCCGAAGACCATCCACCGTTCGATGCCGAGGTTGCGCCGCAGCAGGTCGATGTCGGCGACCAGGTGCCACGTCGTGTTGTGGCGCAGGTCGGCATCCGGTTCGCTCACGTGGGGCGTCGACCGGCCGCAGCCACGCTGGTCGAGCAGGATGATGCGGTAGCGCTCGGGGTCGAAGAACCGCCGATGCCAGTCGGACGTGCCACCGCCGGGGCCGCCGTGCAGGAACACGACCGGCTTGCCCTCGGGGTTGCCGGACTGCTCCCAGTAGACCCGCTGCCCCTCACCCGCGACCAGGAAGCCGGTCTCGTACGGCTCGATGGGGGGATAGAGGATGTCGTCGAGGTGCGCCGTTCCCATCACGGCGTCCCGGCGAACGTGTCGCACGCGCCGACACCGTTCTGGTACCCGGTCGCGAACCAGCGCTGCCGCTGCTCGCTCGAGCCGTGCGTCCAGCTCTCGGGGTTCACCTGGCCGGACTGGGACTGGATGTTGTCGTCGCCGACGGTCGCGGCAGCCTCGAGCGCGTCACGGATCTGCGCCTCGGTGGGCTCCTTCAAATACGCTGTGCCGCTCGCGTCCTTCGATTTCGCGGCGTCCGCGACCCACGCACCCGCGAAGCAGTCAGCCTGCAGCTCGATGCGCACCCCGTTGCTCTCCGGGCCCGACCCGTTGTTGGGGTAGCGCTCCATGATGCCGGTGATCTGCTGGATGTGGTGCCCCCACTCGTGCGCGAGCACGTACAGCTGGGCGAGCGGCCCCGCCTCGTCACCGAACTGCTGACGCAGCACCTCGAAGAAGGTGGGGTCGATGTAGACGGCTTCCTCGGGCGGGCAGTAGAAGGGGCCGGTCGCATTGGATGCCGTGCCACAGGCGCTGGAGGTCGCGCCGTCGACGATGATCAGTTCGGGCGCACGGTAGCGGTCGAGCTGTGTGCCCCAGAAGTCGTCGAGCACGAGCTGCGCCGCCGCGAGACGGCATTCGTCGTTCGTGTTGGCGTCGGCACCGGTGTCGCAGTTCGCGATCACGGTCTCTTCTGCCTGCTGCCCACCGCCGAGACCGCCTCCGCCGAGGAGACCGCTGAGGTCGGCACCGGTGAACATCTGCAGCAGCAGGATGGCGATGCCGCCGAGCCCCGCAACCCCTGCGCCGCCGGCGATGAGGCCGCCGCGGCCGCGCTTGCGGGCGGTGCTGCCGCTGACGTCGGCATCCCTGTTGAACGTCATGGCCACACCGTACAGCCATTTCTCAGTGAAATGCGGCCCGCCACATCGACCGTGATCCATCCGTATCGGGTCTGGGATGATGGTCGGCGACGAAGGAGCCTCATGACCGACGAGCACCGCGCGCCCGCCGACTACGCCGAATCGATCGCGCTGCCGGTCGACCACGACGAACTGCCCGCCGAGGTCGCCGCCATCCTGCCCGGCCCCGACTGGTGGGCAGCCCGCCCGCAGGGCTCGCGACTGGTCGGACTCGTCGTGGCGCGCGACGACATGCCCAGCATCCTCGCCCAGCGCGACGCGCTCGCGGCGTTCGGCGTGCCCATCGCCGGCTTTCGCCACCCGGCCCCCGAGACGGGCGAGAGCTGGCAGGAACGCCTGACGCGCCTGTTCGGTCGGCTCACGGCCGGTGAAGTGCTCGTCGTCGCCGACAAGCACGCCCTCGGACGCGACGTCGACGAAGAGACCCGCACCCTCGCCGAGCTGGGTCGCCGTGGCGTCATCGTCAAGGTGCTGGGGCACGCCCGCGCCTGAGCACGGGCGGACGACGGTCAGCGCGCGGATTCGAGCAGTTCGGGGTCGTCGAGCATCGCCAGGTCGGCCCGGGTGATGAGCCGCGACGCGACGGCGTGCTCGACGAGGCGCACGCGACGGTTGGTCGCCGATGAGGTGACCCCGCCGCGCAGCCCCGGCACGCCCTGTCGGTCGAGCTTGTCGCATACGTTGTCGAGCTTGCGGTTGAACCGTGTGAGCGCCCACCCCAGGCGCTCCGCAGCACCCGCAGAGCTCGGCAGTTCGCTCATGCCGGTGCCCTCGCGACGCAGCACCGGCTCGGCGAGTGCCACGATGAGCAGCTTCTGGCTCACCGTCAGCGGCACCGCCCCGATCGTCGAATCGCCGTCGGCGTCGACTTCGGGCAGGGTCTCACGGAACGCGGGCTGCGCCGTCGTAATCGACAGCTCGTACGTCGTGGGCCCGGCACTGAAGACGACGGTGGTCGACGCGAACACGATCGGCAGCCGCGCCCCGGGCGCCAGTTGCGCCTGCACGCGGCCTTCGGTGTCGGTGACGGTCGCCGACAGGCGTGAGCCGATGTTGACGAGCCACCACATGCCGCCGGCCTCTTCGACCGACAGGAACAGCCTGTGGAGGAACCGGTTGTCGTCGAGTTCGAGGTCGCCCTCGCGGCCGATCAGGAATTGCTGCCCGGGCGAGACCGTGAAGTACTCGCCGGCGTACTCGATCGTGACCGTGCCGGTCTGCTCGGGTTCGACGCTGCTCATGGGGTGACGCACTCCTTCGCCGGGTCGCTGTAACGGCCCCCGTCTCGCACGACCTGCACCGCGATGCACACGCCACCCGCATCGACAGGCACCGTGACGGTCGCCTCTTCGGTGGTCTGCGAATCGCCCTGCGTGTCGAGTGTGTAGGGATACCAGACGTAGACGTCGCCGTCCTGCGGGTCGGGGTTCGTCCAGGTGAACGTCGCCTGCCCCGATGACACCGTGCCGGTCAGCTCACCCGGAGGTGCGATGAAGCCGCCGAGCGGGTCCTGCGGCTCGGGGGTGCCGGTGTCGGTCGGCTGCGGCTCGGGCGTGGGCCCGAACACGCTGAACAGCGCGACGACGATCACGATGAGCAGGATGCCGCCGCCCACCGCGAGCCCGATCCACAGGCCGCGCCGCGAACGCGGCGCTGCGGGCGCCGGGGCCGGCGCTTCCGCCGTCGGCGCGACGGGCCCCTGCGCGGGCGCTGCGGGCGCGTGCTGTGCGGTCGGCGCACTCGGGGGGATCGTCGCGGGGCCGCGGAGCACGGTGGCGTCGTCCTGGTCGGGCGTCGCGACCGGCGTCGCATGGCGAACGACGGTGTGGTCGGGCACCGATTCGACGACGGGCTCGAACTGCGGACGTTGGCGGGTGTTGCCGGCAGCGGGGTTGGTCTGCGGTTCGATGCTGACGATGCCGCGCACGCGCGTCAGTTCGTCGTCTTCGTCATCTTCGAGCTCTTCGGGCGGTGCGTCGTCGAGGATGTCAATGGGCGTGACCGAGTGGGCGAGTTCGATCTGCACCTTCTGCAGGGCGCGCGCGAAGGCGACTGCACTGTCGTAGCGGTCACCCGGGCGCTTCGACATGGCTCGATCGAGCACGACCTGCAACGACTCGGGCACGTCGGCGCGGTCGATGCGCTGCAGCGGCTGCGTCTCGATGCGCTCGATCAGTTCCGCGCCGCCGTTACGCCCGCCGGGCACCTCGAACGGCGACCGCCCCGCGAGCAGCGTGTAGACCGTGGCGCCGAGCGCCCAGACGTCGGAGCGCACGCCCGACTCGGGGACGTCGGCGAACGACTCGGGCGGCGACCACGGGATCGACATGCCCGACGAGTCGGCTTCTGCACCGGTCTCGGTGGCGATGCCGAAGTCGGTCAGGGCAGGACGGTTGTACTCGGTGACGAGGATGTTGGCGGGCTTGATGTCGCGGTGCAGGATGCCGGCACGGTGCGCGGTCTCGACGGCAGCCGCCACCTGTACGCCGACCCGCAGCGCCTCGGCGACCGAGAACGCCGAGGCCCGAGAGCGCACCTGCAGGTTGGGGCGGGGGCAGTACTCCATGACGAGGTACGGCCGGCCGTCGCCCGAGACACCGGCCTGGTAGATGGTGACGATCGCGGGATGCGTCGACAGCAGTGCCATGACGTTCGCCTCGGCGGCGAATTGCTCGGCGGAGCCTCCTGCCATGCGGTCGGGCAGGAGCACCTTGACCGCGACGCGTCGCCGCGGCATCTGCTGCTGGTACAGATACACATCGGCGAAGCCGCCGGACCCCAGCACCTCGACGAACGTGAAGCCCGGAAGTTGGGGCGGCGGCGCCGGTTGACGCTTACTGTTCACGGAAGATCCTCGAACGTCACCGTGACACCGTCGCCGATGTCGAGCACGTCGCCGCTGACGACCATGGTCGCCTCGCCCGGATGCAGCCGGACGGGCTCCTGCCCACCACGCAGCAGCACGCTGCCGTTCGTGGTGTTGAGGTCGGTCACGAGCACGTGTTCACCCTCGCTGCGGATTTCGACGTGACTGCGCGAGATGTCCTGCTGCGGGCTGTCGACGGCCACGAGCACGGGCAAATCCGCGCCCGACGTACGTGTCGACTTGGGGCGGCGCCCGATGACGACGGTGCGCTCCAGTTCGACGACTCGACCGGTCGACAGTGTGATGCGCCCTCTCGAGGGTTGGCGGGGCGGCACGTTGTCGGTCGAGTGGTAGTCGGCCTCCCGCGCCTTGAGTGCGCGCAGGTCGGCGACCGCAATCGTCTCTCCGTCGTGGTCGCCAAGTGATTCGGGCGCCGGCGGCGGCGGGACGGGCGGCGCCGGGCGGGCGATCGTCTCGCCCCACAGGATGTCGTCCTCCGACGGCGCCGCGGTCAGCCAGGTGTCGGCGGGCACCTCCGCTGCGGACGCTTCGAGCTCCGCAGTCGGCGCGACTTCCACGTCGGTTTCGTCGTCGGCTCCGAGATCCGGCACCGGCTCGGGCGCGGGCTCCGGCTCAGACTCGGGTTCCGGTTCCGGTTCCGGCGCGGACTCGGGCTCGGCGGGCACGTGCGTCATCCCGAACTCGACGGGAGCGGCGGCGACCGACGTCGAAACCGCACCCGCATCCCCCGCGGTCACCGTCAGCGCAGATGCCACGACAACACCCGCCGTCAGCGGCAGGGTCGCAGCCGCATCGAGGTCGCCGTCGAGTTCCAGCGTCACTCGCGCGGCACCCGGCAGGAACCGTTCGGTCCAGGTCGACACGCCCTCGCCCGAGACCGCTTCAGCGGCATCCGTTCCCTCGACGACCAGCTCGAGCGGGCCGCGCACTGCAACGCGGATGCCGCCGCCCTCGACCGACACGAGCGCGAACGACGGCAGCACCGTCAACGATGTGCCGAACGCACCGGTGAGCGCATCGAGCAGCGCACCCAGACCACCGGATCCGAGGCGGGTGAACACCGCCTCAGCGGTGAGCGGGCTCACGTCGGGCGACAGCACAGCGACGCTGTCGCCCGCGACGACCGCGCGCCAGCGATCGGTCGCCGGCGACGGCACATACCTGACCTCGACCATCAGCGTTCCCCCCTTGTTCCCGACCGCGGACGCGTGTCCTCGTCGAGATCAGCTCTGCGACCACCTGCCGGAGCGGTGTCGAAGACATCTTCCTCGCCGCCGACGCCGATGGCGTCGAGGACGATCGCGGTGATGTTGTCACGTCCGCCGCGCACGAGCGCCTCGTGCACGAGACGAGTCGCCGCACCCTGCGGATCGTGCTCGTCGGCGAGGATCTCGGCGAGCCGCGCTGCGTCGAGCTCACCCGAGAGCCCGTCGGAGCAGACGAGGATGCGGTCGCCGCGCTCGGCCGGCACCATCCAGTAGTCGGCTTCGCCGTCGCTGCCGGCGCCGATGGCGCGCGTGATCTCGTTGCGGCGACGATCAGCGGCAGCAGAGACCCCGTCGAGCGCGCCCGCGTCGATGAGCTCCTGCACGACGGAGTGGTCGACGCTGATCTGTTCGAGCACACCGCGCGCGAATCGGTACGTGCGCGAATCGCCGACGTTGATCGTGAGCCAGTAGCCGACGCCGCCGACCTCGCTGACGGCGACGCCGGTCAGCGTCGTGCCGGCCGCACGTGCACCGCTCGCGATCGCGCCGACACGGACCCGGGCACGGCGCAGAGCGGCGCGCATGTCGTCGATGCCGATGCTGTCGCGGCCCACGAGTGCTGCGAACTCCTCCACGACGGCCGCGCTGGCCCGATCGCCGGCATCGTGTCCGCCCATGCCGTCGGCCACGAGGAACAGCGGCGCGCTGGCCAACAGAGAGTCCTCGTTGACGGTGCGCCGCCGACCCTCGTGGGTCGCGGTGCCGCAGGCGACGTCGATGGGCTTCATCGAGCGACCTCCAGCGTCACGTGACGGTCGCCGAACTCGAGGATGTCACCGGCCCGCACGCTCGTGCGCTCGCCGGGAGCCGCCTTGCGTCGGTCATCACCGCGGCGCAGGAGCACCCCGTTCGTCGAATGGCGGTCGATGACGAACAATCCGTCGTCATCGGACCCGATCTCGAAGTGGGTCTTCGACAGCGAAAGCGTCTCGTCACGGACCGCCACGACGTTCGCGCCCGCCTCCGACGAGGGGTTGCGTCCGAAGATCGTCCGGCCGTAGAGCGCCTGGCGGCTGCCGTCATCCCACACCACGGCGGCGATCGCCTTCGGGCCGCCCTGCGTCAGCCGGGCCTCGTCGACGGGCACCGCGTCGGGGCCCATCGTCTCGGGTGTCGGCGCGGCGGGGCGGCGAGGCGGCGGACCGGTGATGCCGGGAACGAACGCGATGACACCTTCGGCGGGAGTGGGCGCCACCTGCGGCTGCACCGGCGCGGGCGCCACGGGCGAGGATGCCGGTGCAGGGTGACCCGATCCGAGCATCGTCGCCTCGACGTCGCTCGGAAGCGCGTGCTCGGCGGTCGGCGCGGCCTGCTCGGAGATGACAGTGTGCTCGAGATCCTCGGGCAGGGCATGAACGGGCGGGGGCGGCGGCGATGCGGACGCGATCGGCGGGACCGTGGCGAACGGCACAGGCTCATGACCCACGCGGATGTCGGTCATGACCGCCCCGGTCGCCAAGTCGTGCCAGCCTCGGTGCCACGGCGATCGGTCGAACAGCGGCGAGAAGACACCGACGATGATCGCGGACCCGAAGCCCCAGATGAGGTTGCGACCGAGCGCGCGCCCGAACCCAAGCGGCTGATCGTCGGCGAGCACAGCGAGCCGCAGGCTCATGATGCGCATGCCGATCGACCCGTCGCCGCCCTGCATGACCGAGTACACGCCGAACCACATCAGTGCCAGCAAGTTGGTGATCAGCACAGCTGCGATCACCGGGAAGCCGCCCTGCGTGCTGATGGCGATGCCGATCAGAATCCCGCCGATGGCACCGACGAGCGCACCGCCGATGGCGCCGTCGATGACGTAGGCGATGACCCGCCGCAGCAGTTCGGCGGGAACTCTCGCGCCGCTCATTTCACTCCTCCACGTCGGAACGACCGCAGGCTCAGGCGCGCGCGCAGGCGCTTCCAGACCGTCGCCGATCCCTTCATCCCCCCGACGATATCGTCCACCTCACGCCAGAATGCGTCGACGTCTTCGCTCGTGGGCTCGCCGGGGCCGTAGACATCGGCATCCGCACGCCCCGCGAGGGCGACCACGCGAGGCCCTTCGAAGCTCTCGCCCACGACCGCCGCGCTCTCAGCACGTGTGGCGCCCGCGACGATGGGAGTCCTGAAGTCGATCGCGTTGTCGACCAACTCGTCCCAGCCGCCCGAGATGCGGTCGGCGCTGCGCTCCGCACGGCGCCGCTTGAGTCGGCGGCTCGCCTTGATCGCACCGACGACCAGGAAGGGCGTGATGATGAGGGCGATGATGCCGAGCCCGAGTCCACCCACGAGCAGCACGGGACCGAGCCAATCGAGATTGGCCTCTTCCTCTTCTTCCTGCTCGCGCTCTTCGGCGATCGTCGGCGGAAGCTCGGCCGGCTCCTGAGCGGGCGGCGGCGGCTGCAGCACCTGCGGCTTCGGGTTCGCGCGCGGCTTGGTGTTCTGCTCGCTCGGCTCGTTGTCCTCGTCGGGTGTCGGGTCGAACGGCACCCAGCCGTGACCGGTGAAGGCGATCTCGACCCACGCGTGCAGGTTGTCGCCGGTCGCTGTGAAGGTGCCCGTGACTTCGTCGTCCTCTGCGGGGTGCCACCCCATCACGACGCGCGCCGGCATGCCGAGTTGCCCCGCGACGAGCGCCATCGCGACTGCATACTGCTCGTCGTCGCCGATCATCTGATCGCCCGTGAAGAGCTGGTTGATGCGCGCCGAGCCGTGCCCGGACGGCGAGAGCACGTCGCCTTCGAGCCCGTGGCTGAAGTAGCCGTCGGTGTTGAACCACGCCTCCAGCGCCCGTGCGCGCTCGATCGGGGTCTCGGCCTCTTCGATGGCGGCCGAAGCATCTTCGACGATGCCCTCGGGCACGCCGCGCTGGGCGGGCATCTTCAACGGTGCGAACCGCACGTCGGCGAGCGTCTCATCACTCGGGACGCGACTGAAGACGGTGTCGATCGTGTACGCGTCGCCGCGCGCGACGCCGGCTGTGGTCACTGCGGTGCCGGTCGCGTCGTTGTAGTGCGCGGAGCGTCGCAGTTCTTCGGCACGGGCGCCGGCGAAGTCGAACTCGCGCACAGCGCCCGCGTCGGGCAGCCACACGCCTTCGAGCGCTTCGATCTCGAACTGCAGCTGCGCCTCGGTACCGACCGCTTCGGGCGACATGTTCGAACGGATCGCCGTGAAGGCGCTCGATGAGCCGGCACCGTCGTCGGCGACGTTGTAGACGACACCGTTGTAGGCATCCATCGTCGCGAGCCGGATGCGTTCGTCTTCGGGCAGGCCCGTCACCGTGAACAGCGACTCCTCCTTGAAGTCGCGCACGTAGGCACGGAACGACTGGAGCGGGCTCGCGTACTGGTGGACGTCGAACGGCGGAATGATGAAGTCGCGCAGCACGTACCGTTGCGTCGGCGGGCTTGCGACCGCCGCGGTGGCGATGCCGGCACCGGCAGCGATGACCAGCACCGCGGCACCGGCGATCAACCGACGCGAACGGGCGGCACGCTTGGCACCGGAGGGTGCGTCGGCGGATTCGACGCGGACGGCGCCGCGCGCCGGGTCCCACGCCTGCCGCAGCGACAGCCACACCACCGACACGACACCGAAGACGACGCCCTGCACGAGCGGCGCCGCCGGCTGTGCGACGCCGAACAGGATCTGCACACCCAGGTAGACGGCCGCAGGAATGAGGCTCCACGCCGCCGGAGTGACGCGCATCGCGAGCGAACCGGTGAGCACCGCGGCGACGAGCGTCATCAGGAACGGCACGATGAGGTGGCCGTCGTACACGGCCACCGGGGGCACGGTCGTCAGCAGCTGCTTCCACGACGTCACGGTGCCGACCGCCAGCTGCCGCCACGTCTCCAGCGTCGGGATGACACCGAAGATCGCCGTGTGCGGCAGCGCCAGCGCACCGCCGAACAGGAAATACGCGCCGGCGGTGAGACCGGTGAGGATCAGCACGCCGAAGCGTCGCCACAGCCCCACCCATGCGATGCCCAAGCCCAGCGCGAGCCCACCGAGCGCAGCGACCAGGTACATCGGACTGTCGAACGTCGGCCCGAAGCCGACGACGCCGACCATCAGCAGCAGGGTGACGGCGACCAGATCGAGGGTGACGCGACGGTTCACGAGAGCACCTTCCGCACCGCACGGGGAAGCTGGTCGAGTGCACCCAGGGCTACCACGTCGGCATCACCGATGCGGCGCAGTTCGGGCGCCTCGATACGGTCGGCGACGATCGCGAGCACCCGCACCCCATAGGGCAGCCGAGAGCACGCGAGCCGCAACCGCGCGCTGTCGACCCGGCTGCCGGTGACGAGCACGACGACAGCAGCCTGCGGCGAGTGGGCAGCCAGCGCGCCGGCGAGTTCGACGATGCCGCCTTCGCGTGGACGCGAATGCTCGAGCGCCGACAGTTCGTCGAGGAACCGGCGACCCGACTGCGCCCGCAGCGCACCCTTCTGCACGCGAGCATCGAGCACCCGCGAGTCGCGGAGCGCCCGCAGACCCACGGAGCCCGCGACCGAGATGGCGAGTTCGAACTCGTCGGCGGTGCGGTACTCATCGGGGTGGGTCGACAGGCCGACGACGAAATGCGAACGTCGCGTCTGTTCGTACTGTCGCACCATGACGTCGCCGACGCGCGCCGTCGACTTCCAGTGCACGTGGCGCAGGTCGTCGCCGGGCTGGTACTCACGCAACGCATGGAACGACACGTCGTCTCGCTCGAGCTGCTGCACCGGCAGCCCCTCGAGATCGCGCAGGTGACCGAGCGAGAGCCCCTCGAGATTCGTCGTGCGTGGATGCACATACAGGTCGACGGCCTGTCGCCGGTCGTGCGTGCGCTCGAAGAGTCCGAGTGGGTCACCGCGCAGCACGCTCACCGGGCCGACCGCGAGCACGCCGCGGTGCGTGGTCGGGATCGCGAACAGTTCTTCATGGCTCGCCCCAGCGGCCAGTCGTGGAATCTGGAAGATGCCGCGACCGGCACCGACCGGCAGAACCACTTCGGACGGCAGAATCGCCCGCGAGGTGGCGTTCGTCAGGGTCAGGGCCCCCACGGCCCGTTCGCCGACGACGACGTGGCTGCGCGTGAGGTCGAGGTCGACGTCGTACGAGGTACGCCCGAACAGGAACACGAGGCACAGCAGCAGCACGGCCGTGATGACCGCGGCGGCGATCATCGCCTCCTGCCAGCCGAGCCAGAACGTGACGACCCACAGCACGACCGCGACCGCGATCACCACCCACGCGACGGGGCGGATGACCGCCGCGATGTCGCGGATGCGCGTCGTGATCTTCGGGCCCCACACCTCGACCCACTCGCGCACGCGATCCCAGCGGTGATCGGTCGACGTGGCCGGCTCCGCGGATGCTCCGGACTCGGCGGACTCGTCCACCTCGGCATCCGACGCGACGACAGCCGCCTCGGCCTCGCCGGCGCGCGCAGCGGCAGCCCGACGCGAAGCTCGCGTGGACTGCTCGGCGTCGCGCGTCGCGGTCATCAGGCCGTGGCCCGCGACAGCGGCGCCTCGACGTCGGCGAGGGCGCGCTGGATGACGGTGTCAGCCGAGATGCCCGAGAACTCGGCCTCGGGGTCGAGCACGAGACGGTGTGTCCACACAGGCGCCGCCAGCAGCTTGATGTCGTCGGGCACGACGTAGTGACGACCCTGCGAGGCGGCGTGCACCTTGGCGATGCGGATCATCGAGATGGCACCGCGCACCGAGACGCCCAGCCGGGTGGCTTCGGCGTCGCGCGTGGCCTCGACGAGCTGCGCGGCGTAGCGTGCGACAGCGGGGTCGACGTGCACGGTGGCGGCCAGGTCCGCCATGTCTGCGACCGCACCGGTCGTGATGACCGGGCTGAGCTTGGCCGACGGGTTGCGGTCGACCGTGCCGACGAGGATGCGCTCGGCGACGGCGAGCGACGGGTAGCCGATCGACGTCTTGATCATGAAGCGGTCCAGCTGCGCCTCGGGCAGCTTATAGGTACCGGCCTGCTCGATCGGGTTCTGGGTCGCGAGCACGAGGAACGGGCGACCCACCTCGTGCGCGACACCGTCGACCGTGACGCGGGACTCTTCCATGACCTCCAGCAGCGCCGACTGCGTCTTCGGCGAAGCACGGTTGATCTCGTCGGCCAGCACGATCGAGGCGAAGACGGGGCCGCGGTGGAACTCGAACTTGTGGTTCTGCTGGTCGTAGATCGTGACACCGGTCACGTCGGAGGGCAGCAGGTCGGGCGTGAACTGGATGCGGGTGCTCGTGCCCTGCACGCTGGCCGCGATCGCCTTCGCGAGGCTCGTCTTGCCCGTGCCGGGTGCGTCCTCCAGCAGCACGTGGCCTTCAGCAAGCATCGCCGACAGCACGAGGCCGACGACGTCGCGCTTGCCCATGAGGGCGATGTCGACGTTGTCGACGAGCTTGGTGAACGTGTCGCGGAACCAGGCCGCCTGCTCGGGGGTCATGCTCATGCCGGAGTGTCCTTCGTGTGGGGGTGGAGGGATGCGGGGGTCACCAATTGACGCCGGAGGTGTCGCCCCAGCCGATGATCTTCGCGTAGACGTTGCCGTAGCCGCCGTAGTAGCAGCCGAGGCGCGTCGAGCCGTTGGCGGGGAGGTTGAAGCTGTCGTTCGTCGTGTCGAATCGGCGACCGTCGACGTAGCAGTCGACCTGGTACCGGCCGGCGGGGAAGTTGCTCGTGTTCACCACGACGTACCGGCACCGGCTGCTACCGCATCCGGGTTGGCCCTGCGCCGAAGTCGAACTCTTCGACGCAGACGCGGATGCCCGCGGCGGTTCGTCTTGGGTGCGCGCGGAGTCCTGCGCCGTCGTGGTCTGGCCCGCGGCGGTGCTGCGCACGTAGATCGTCTTGCTCGTGCTGTAGCCGACGTCAACCGTCTCCGAACCGCTCTCGCTGCCGTTCCGGCCCACGACCCGCCAGCCCTGACCGTTCTCGGTGCGGATCTCGGTCGTGACATCGCGGCCATTGCGCGCCGGCGCCGACCACGAGAACGTGATCTTCGTGCCGCTGGCGGTGGCCTTCGCCGTCGGGTTGCCGATCGCGCCGTACGGGCGGACCTGGTTCGACTCCGCCGAGGGCTGGCCCTGCTCGGACGCGCCGTCGACGGTCGCGATCGCGCGGATGCGAACGCTGTAGGCGCCGTTGTTGTTGACGAGCCCGTTGCCGATCACGCCCTGACCGTTGCCGCCCGAGACCCAGTCGCCGCGCCAGCCTCCGCCGTTGACGGAGTACTGGTAGCTGATCTGGCCTGCCGCGGCGCCGTTGGCGGAACCGGGCGTCCACGACACGGTGACGCGGTTGTCTCCCGGCTGGGCCGAGACGTTCGTCGGCGCGCCCGGCTGACCGAAGGACTGTCGCGGCGCGGACTGCGCGCTCCACTGCCCCCAGCCGGCCTTGTTCTGCGCCCGCACCTGGAAGGTGTAGCTGGTGGTCGAGTTGTCGACCGTGACGGCCTGGCTCGTCTGGCCGGCCGCGACGGCGACGGTACGCACGACGGACCCACCCTGCAGCACGTTCAACTGGTACCCGGCGATCGCGTCACCGTTGTTCGCAGGCTGGTTCCACGTGACCCGCATCTGGTTCTGGGTGCCGACCGAGTCGATGCGCTCGGTGGTCGGCGCCGCGGGTGCGTCGGGCTGACGTGCGGGGATCTCGCCGGCAGACCAGGCGCTCCAGCCGGACGGCTCGGGCGCGCGGTTGTGGGCACGCACGCGCACCTTGTACGACGTGCCGTTCTGCAGGCCGTCCCACGTGATGGTGTTGCCGGGGACGCCCGTCTTCTGCGACACACCGGATGCCGGCGCGGGCGAGATCTCGAGCGTGAAGGTCTCGACGGGCGAGCCCTCGGTCGGCGGCGTCGTCCACGCGACCTTCAGCGCCTGATCGGCGAAGGCGAGCGTCGGCGGTGCCGGGGTCTCGGGGCGCTGATCGGGGCGCGCCGTCTCCGACGGGATCGACGGCTCCGACTCGCCGACACGGTTGGTCGCCGTGACCGTGAAGTTGTACTCCACGTTGTTGGTCAGGCCCGTGATGGTGCAGGTCGTCGAGGCGCAGTCCTGCGTGACGGCGCCCGACGTCGAGCGCACGGTGTAGCCCGTGATCGGCGTGCCGTTGTCGATCGGCGGTGTCCACGACAGCACGACGGTGCGGCTCTGCACGCTCGAGACGGTCGGCTTGCCGGGCGCGTCGGGGCGACCCTGCACCGTGATGCGGATGCGACCGTCGACGGCGCGGTCGACGTCTTCGGTGGCGTCGAGCACGCGGTAGCGGACCACGACGGTGCCGACGAAGTCGGCGCCGCTGGTGACCTCGACGCTGTCGCCGTTGATCACGGGAACTGCGTCACCGGTCTCGGTCGCGACCTCGACGACCTTCAGCGGGGTGTCGGGGAACGGGTTCACGTCGTTGCGCAGCACGGGGATGCTGAGCGTCTCGCCCTGGTCGGCCTCTTCGATGATGTCGTCGTTGGCGCTGGCGAGTTCACGTGTGGAAGCGGTCACCGTCACGGTGATCGGCGCCTGCACGGCCGCCGCCTCGCCGTCGGTGACGCTCACCATGATCGATGCGGTCGTGCCCTTCGGCGTGTTCGTGTCGGCACTGACCGAGAGCACCGTGCCGTCGACCGACGCGCTCGTGCCGTCCGGCACGCCGCCTTCGAGCGTGAAGCTCAAGGTGTCGTCGGGGTCGGGGTCGTTCGCGAGTTCGGCGAGGTTGAGCGTCGAGGCGTCTTCACCGGGCGCGACGTTCATGCTCGCGCCGACCATCTCGGGAGCGACGTTGTCGGGCGGCAGCACCGTGATCGGGATCGTCAGCGTCGCCTTGCGGCCCTTCGGGTCATCCGGCCCGGTGCCGTCGGTCACTTCGAACGTCAGCGCGTCCTGACCGAAGTAGCGGTCGGCGGACGTGTAGACGAGCGTGTGCTGATCCTGCACGAGGCTGGCGCCGTTGCTGTGGGCGGCGGTCACCTTCGCCGCCTCGGTGACGACGACGTCCTTGCCGCCAGCCGCCTGCACGTAGTCGGCGAGGGGCAGTTCGATCGTCTCGCCGCTCTTGACCTCGACGGCCGTCGTTGCGTCGATCAGGCTCGGCGGAAGGTCATCGACCGCGGGAACGTGCAAGAACGCAGTGGCGGTCTGGTCGTCGGCATCGGTGATCGTGTAGGTGATGAGTTGGCGTTCGTCGGTGAGCGTCACGCGAACCGTGCCGTCGGCGGCGACCCGCGCGGTCTCGCCGCCTTCGCCGAGTTCCACCGACAGCTGTTCACGCGTGCCGTCGGGGTCGTCATCGTTCTCGAGCACGGCGATGTCGGCCGTGCCCTCTTCGCTGACGTCTTCGGGTCGCACGCGGTCGTCGCGCGCGATCGGGTCGAGCAGCGGCACCTCGGGGTCGACCGTGATCTGCACGCTCGTCGTGGAGGTCAGTCCCCTGGCGTCGGCGATCGTGTACTGCACCGAGGTCTGCATCGCGGCGCCGGGCGACGTGATGATCAGGTGCTTGCCCGACACCTTGGCGTCGAGGCCGGCGACATCCGGCACCTTGACGGCGTTCTCGGCGAACCCGAACAGCTCACCGTCGGGGTCGGAGTCGTTCTCGAGGACGGGCAGCGCCACCTCGCGGTCCGGTCGCATGACGACCGAGTCGCGCACGGCGTACGGTGCCTGGTTGACCGAGCCCGCGGGGGCGATGCCGACCTGGATCGTCGCCGTTCCCTCTTTGCCGAGACGGTCGCGCACGCGATACGTGAAGGTGTCGACGCCGACCGAGTCGTCGAACGCCGTGTATTCGAAGGAGTCGTCGTCCGTGGCCTCGATACGTCCCTTGCTCGGCGAGGACGCGAGCCCGATGAGTTCGACCGAGTCGCCGTCTTCGTCGATGCCGTCCAGCGGCACCGGAATCGGCACGGACGAGCCGCTCAGCGTGCGCGCCGTCAGATCGCGCGGACGGGGCGCAGCGTTGCCCTCGTCGTCGCGGGGCAGCACCTGGATCGTGACGTAGCCTGCGTCGCGTTGACCCGTGGAGTCGACGACCTCGTACGTGACGTAAGACGTGCCCGGCTCGTCGCTCGCGCGGAACCGGACGGTGTCTTCGGCGACGAACGCCTCACCGTCTTCAGGCTCGACGAGCGGCGGGATGAGCTCGCTCGAGACCGTGATCTTGTCGTTGTTCGGGTGGTAGTCGTTGTCGAGCACCGGAATGGTCACGACATCGCCTGCACGCACGACGGCCTCGTCGTCGTTGGCGACCGGCGGGCGCAGCCTCTCGGGCGCCGGCACCGGGATGACGACGATCTCGCCTTCGGCCGATTGGGTGCCGTTCGAGACGGTGTAGCCCACACGCACCTGGTCGGACAGGTTGCCGAGATCGCTGATGCGAATGGTCTCGTGGCCGAGCACAGCCGCCGCGACGCCCGACCCCGGCTCGGCGGTCACCGACTGCACGACGAGGATGCCGCCGCCCGGGTCGGTGTCGTTGGACAACACGTTGACCAGCACGTCATCGCCCGAGGGCAGCAGCGCGACGTCGCGGACGGCGATGGGCGGCAGGTCCTTCTCGGATTCAGGGAGCACATCGACGCGAACGATGCCCGCGACCGAGTTCGGGCCCGACGAGACGAGGTACTCGACGTAGTAGGTTCCGACGGCGTCGGCGGAGAACGAGAAGGTCTTGTCCGCGTAGTCCGGCACGATCTCGGTACCGTCGACCGGCTCGACGCGGGTGAGGCGGAGTGGTTCGCGACCCGTGCTCGTGTCGTTGACGAGGGGCGAGACGGTGACGCTGCGTCCGGCGCGGGTGACGACGTGGTCGGCATTGGTGACCGGCACCGTCGTGCCGAGCGGGCGCACTTCGTAGCGGGCGACACCGCTGCCGCCCTCGTCGCCGTCCGAGACGACGACGGGCACGTCGATCCGACCCTGCGTGCCACCGATCGCCCGGAAGGTGATCTGCCCGTCCGAGGTGAAGTCGGCCTCATCGCCGCCTTCGGTCGTGACGCTCTGCAGGAAGATGTCGTCGCCGTCAGGATCGATCCAGTCGGGCAGCACGTTGTAGGAGGCGGTGCCACCGGCTTCGACCGTGACGGGCGTGGTGCGCTTCTGCACCGGGGGCGCATTGACCTCCCACCCGTGCACGCTGACGGTGACCTTCGCCTCGTCGGTGCCGGTGCGGCCGTCGTCGGCCTTGTAGCGGAACGTCATGGTGCCGGTCGCGTCTTCTGGCACGGTGATCTGCAGCGCCTGCCCGTTGTGGACCTGTTCGATCTCGCCGAAGGCCGGATCGCTCTCGAGCGTTGCGACAAGCACGTCGCCGTCGGCATCGGTGTCGTTCTCGAGCACGGGCAGCACGGTCGTGCGGCCCGGTCGCACACCGAACTTGTCGTCGTTGGCGATCGGGTCGGTGTTCTTCTCGGTGCGCTCGGGGAGGGTCGTCTCCACCGTCTCTTCGGTGGTCTCCTCCTCCTCCTCACCCTCGCCCTCGGGCGGGGTGAGGTCGTCCCAGTTGTCGACGCGCTGCATGGCGTCGCTCGCGAGCCACGCGGTGCCGCCGAAGATGTCGTTGAGGACGACGACGTCGCGGTTGACACGGAACTTCAGCTGCGCGGTCGCGGGCAGTCCCTCGATCTCCTGCACGACGTCGTCGGCTTCACCGGGGCAGTCGCGGATGAACCGGGCACTGCCCGACCATGCCGCGTAGGTGCAGCCGTCGACGAAGACCGGCGCTGCCGGCGTGCCCTCGGCGCCACCGGACTCGACGGTGTCGATCTCACCGTCGGCGTTGACGCGCAGCAGCGCGGTCGACGAGGCGGCGGCAAGCGTGTCGGAGGCTTCGGACGGCCGCTGCAGCACGAGGTCGGACGGCATCTCGATCGTCGTGCCGTCGGAGCCGAGAAGGGTGTCGGTCGCTGCGTCGAGCAGATAGCCGGTCTGCCCGACGGAGGTCATGGTCAGTTCAGAGGATTCCTTGAGCCCCTCCACCTCGCGTTCGGCCTTCTGCTCGATGACGCCCCCGCCGACCGGTGCGAGCGTCACGATCTTTCCCGACTCGCCCGACGCGGCGTACACGGTGCCGTCGGTGCCGACCGTCGCGACGGTGTTCTTGCCGAGGTCGGCGATGGGCTCCGAGCCCTGCTGCGCAATGCCGGCCAGTCCGCTGAACTCAGCGGCCCAGACGGGGCCCTTCGGCTCTGCCACGGCGACGGTGCCGCCGCCGAGGGTGACCTGCGACCCGGCGGGCAGTTCGGCGTTCTCGCTGAGCTGCACGCGCGCCGGGTCGATCGAGGTGGCGGTGGAGGCGACGGGGTCGACGACGAGGACGCGCGCGCCGTTCTGCTGCACGTCGTACTGGTTCGAGGAGGTGCGCAGACCGCCGTCGAGCACGCCCGACTCGTTGTTGAGGTGTCCGATCAGCAGCGAGGACTGCTTCGTGACCCAGACGCCGCCGTCGTGCAAGTCGACTTCGGTCGTCGGCTTGCCCTCGTAGGCGAAGGCCATCGCGCCGATGGCGACGACGGCAGCACTCACGACGCTGACGGATGCGACCGCGCGCGGACGCGCACGTAGCCACGCAAAGGCTCTCATTCCGGCACTGCTCCCCCCGGGCGACGACCCTGACAGCCTACGTGAGGGCCCGCGATCACGCGATTCGGACCGGTGGGGAGTACTCCCCATCCGTCGCGATCACTTTTCGCAGATCATGTGCGACTTTCGGTAGCGGCCGCGGGGCGGTGGTCGCTGGCTGTCACGGGGGTCGGCGCGGCGACGGCGCGGTGGCCGTAGGCGAGGCGACGGAGCAACCATTCGGCCGGTCCGCGGCGCCCCGCCCGCTCGAGCAGCACCGCCACGGCGACCGTCGCCAACCATGTGCCGACCGCGACCGCGACAAGGGCGAGCGGCGTGATGCGCTCGCCCACGCCGAATCCCCACGGCGACAGGAGCGGCGCCATGACGACGGACTGCAGGAGGTAGCTGGTCATCGACCGCTTGCCGACCGCCTGCAAGGCGAAGCCGACCGGGCCGGGGCGCCGCTGCATCCGGATCGCGAGCAGTCCGAACGCCGCGGCGTACCCGACACCGCACGCGACACCGGTCAGCGAGTGCACGCCCTGCAGCCCCCAGTCGAGCACGTCGTCGAGCGGCAGCACACCGACGAACTGCAGGGCGGTGAGGGCGCCGCCGATCCAGCCGATCGCGATGCCCGCCACCGCGAGCCGGCGGAGCGCCCGCACGTGGTCGGCCGGGCTGTCGAGCAGTCCGCGGCGCGCGGCGAGGATGCCGAGGATCACGGCGAGCGGCACCGTCATGAACAGCACCTGCCCGATCGTCATGGCCACCCACACACCGAGCCGCACGACCATCGACAGCCCGTAATCGTCGATGGCGAGCAGCGCGAACGGGTCGAAGCCGCCGGTCTCGAACATGGCTCTGTCGACGATGCCGCCATCGAGCAGGAACTGCAGCACGATCGCCGAGACGACGCTGAACACGGCGCCCATCGCGATGAGGCCGGCGAGGATCCACGCCGTGATCTTCAATGCCTTGTCGCTGCGGCCGAGCAGCGCGGCGACGATGATGAGACCCGTCAACCCGTATGCGCCGATGATGTCGCCGTACCAGAGCAGCAGGGCATGCAGGGCCCCGAATGCCAGCATCCACAGGTGCCGGCGCTGCAGCAGTCGGCGGGCCGATCGCTCGTCGATGCCCGACTGGTATTGACGTCGGTAGAGCTGCCAGATGCCGTAGCCGAACAGGAACGCGAACAGCGGATAGCTGCGCCCGTCGATCGCGATGATCGAGATGACCTGCCAGGCGAGGTCGAGTCCCTCGGCGTCCTTCGCGTGGCTGAGCGTGAACCCGCGGGTCACGTCGAACGCCAGCCATGGCGCGTTTGCAAGCGCGATCATCAGCAGCATGAGGCCGCGGGCGACGTCGGGCGCGATGGCGCGGGTGCTCGGTGCGGGAGGCTGCGCTGCAGTGGTCATGCCTTCAGCCTCGCCGACACCCGCGGCGGGCGCATCCCCCAGAAGTCGGAGATCGGGGTCGGGTGGGTGGCGCCTGCTGCGCAGCCCTCTGGCGTGGGCGGCCGCGTGCGCGGCGGGCGCCGTGGCGATCTCACTTGCGGAGGCGACGAGTTCTTCTTGTTCCTGCTGGCACTGCTGGCGGGGTGGGTGGGGTCGCGGCGGCACTGCCGCCTCTGTCGGGGGCCTGACGCGTTTCGTCTCGCTGCGCTCGCTCAACGACCGGGGCGGGCAGGTATCCGGTCGTTGAGCGAGGCCCGCAGGGCCGAGACGAAACGTACCGGACTCAGGCGCCGACGTAGGCGGCGAGGTGCTCGCCGGTGAGGGTCGTGCGCTGCGCGGCCAGGTCTGTCGGCGTGCCTTCGAACACGATCCGCCCGCCGTCGTGGCCGGCGCCGGGGCCGAGGTCGATGATCCAGTCGGCGTGGGCCATGACGGCCTGGTGGTGCTCGATCACGATGACGCTGTTACCGGCATCCACGAGTCGGTCGAGCATGCCGAGCATGTTGTCGACGTCGGCGAGGTGGAGCCCCGTGGTCGGCTCGTCGAGCACGTAGATCGCGCCCTTCTTCGCCATCGAGATCGCGAGCTTGAGGCGCTGCCGCTCACCGCCGGAGAGGGTGTTCAGGGCCTGGCCGAGCGTGATGTAGCCGAGGCCGACGTCGATCATGCGGTCGAGCGTCGTTGCCGCCGGGCCCTTCGTGAAGAAGTCCGCCGCCTCGGCCGCCGACATCGCCAGCACTTCTGCGATGTTCTTGCCGTCGAGTTCGTATTCGAGCACGGCGTCGCCGAAGCCGCTGCCCTCGCACAGTTCGCACAGGGTCTCGACCGACTGCGTGTAGCCGAGGTTCGTGATGATCACGCCGAGCCCCTTGCACGCGGGGCAGGCGCCTTCGGAGTTCGCACTGAACAGACCGGGCTTGACCCCGTTGGCCTTCGCGAACGCAGAGCGGATCGCGTCGAGGATGCCGGTGTAGGTGGCCGGGCTCGACCTACGCGACCCCTTGATGGGCGCCTGGTCGACGACGACCACATCAGCGAAGCCCGGCACGTTGCCGTGGATGAGCGACGACTTGCCCGACCCGGCGACGCCCGTGACGACCGTCAGCACGCCGAGGGGAATGTCGACATCGACGCCCTGCAGATTGTGCTGCGTGGCCCCGCGGATCTCGAGCGCACCGGTGGGGGTGCGCACGCTGCCTTTCAGCTGTGCGCGGTGGTCGAGGTGGCGACCGGTCAGGGTGTCGCTGGCGCGCAGGCCCGCGACGTCGCCGATGTACTGGATCTGTCCGCCGGCGCGGCCGGCGCCGGGACCGAGGTCGACGATGTTGTCGGCGATTTCGATGACTTCGGGCTTGTGCTCGACGACGAGCACTGTGTTGCCCTTGTCGCGCAACTGCTGCAGCAGCGCGTTCATGCGCTGGATGTCGTGCGGGTGCAGCCCCGCGGTCGGCTCGTCGAACACGTAGGTGATGTCGGTGAGGGCGGACCCCAGGTGCCGGATCATCTTGATGCGCTGCGCCTCGCCGCCCGACAGGGTGCCGGACGAGCGATCGAGCGACAGGTAGCCCAGTCCGATGCGCAGGAACGAGTCGACGGTCTGGCGCAGGCCCGCCATGAGCGGCGCGACGGACGGGTCGTCGATCGTCGCGAGCCAGGCGGCGAGATCGGTGATCTGCATCGCGGCGGCATCCGCGATGTTCACGTCGCCGATCTTCGACGAGCGGGCGCCCTCGTTCAGGCGCGTGCCGTCGCATTCCGGACACGGCATGAACTTGACGGCCCGGTCGACGAAGGCGCGGATGTGGGGCTGCAGCGCGTCGCGGTCCTTCTGCAGCATCGACTTGGTGACCTTGGGCACGAGACCCTCGTAGGTCATGTTGATGCCCGCGATCTTGACCTTCGTCTGCTCCTTGTAGAGGAAGTCGTGCAGCTCTTGCTCGGTGTAGTCGACGATGGGCTTGGCCGGGTCGACGAACCCCGATTCGGTGTAGCCCTTCACCATCCAGCCGTCGGCCGTGTAGCCGGGCACCTTGATCGCGCCGTCGGCGAGCGAGATCGAACGGTCGAGCAGTTCGTCGAGGTCGATGTCGCTGACCTGGCCGAGCCCCTCGCAGTTCGGGCACATGCCGCCGGTGATCTCGAACGAGCGCCGCTCCTTCTTGCCCTTGTCTTTGCCGACCTGCAGCGTGACGGCGCCCGCGCCCTTGACCGACGGCACGTTGAAGCTGAACGCCTGCGGCGACCCGACGTGCGGGGCGCCGATGCGGCTGAACAGCAGCCGCAGCATGGCGTGCACGTCGGTCGCGGTACCGACGGTGGAGCGCGCGTTGGAGCCCATCCGCTCCTGGTCGACGATGATCGCGGGGCTCACGTTCTCGAGCCCGTCGACCTCGGGTCGGCTGAGCTGGCCCATGAACTGCTGCACGAACGTGGGGTAGGTCTCGTTGATGAGCCGCTGCGACTCGTTGGCGATCGTGCCGAACACGAGCGACGACTTGCCCGAGCCGCTCACCCCGGTGAAGACGCTGAGGCGACGCTTGGGGATGTCGACCGAGACGTCTTTCAGGTTGTTCTCGCGCGCCCCGATCACCCGGATGACCTCGTGCGAATCGGCGATGTGCTCAGTCAAGGGATGTCCTCTCGGGTGGCGTCCGCCCGCCAGCATCCCACGACGTGGTCGTCGACCATGCCGCTGGACTGCATGAGGGCGTACATCGTGGTGGAGCCGACGAACCGGAACCCCGCCTTGCGCAGGGTCTTGCTCATGGCATCGGATGCCGGGGTCGTCGCGGGCACCTCGCTGAAGTCGCGCGGCCTCGGCTTCGGCGCGGGGGCGAACGACCACATGAGCGCGTCGAGTTCACCCGGCGCCATGTCGCGCACGAGGGCGGCGTTGCCGATCGTCGCGAGAATCTTCGCGCGGTTGCGGACGATGCCGGCATCCGTCATCAGCCGCTCGACGTCGGCCTCGTCGAACGCGGCGACGACGTCGGGGTCGAAGCCTGCGAACACCTCACGGAACCGCGGGCGCTTGCGCAGGATCGTGATCCACGACAGGCCAGCCTGGAACCCCTCGAGGCTCATCTTCTCGAGCAGTGCCCGATCGCCGTGCAGCGGGCGCCCCCACTCCTCGTCGTGGTAGCGGCGGTACTCGGCGTCATCCCCCACCCAGGCGCAGCGCTCCCGCCCGTCCGGGCCGGTTCGGGTGTCGGTCACGGCGTCAGCCTAAACCCCGCCTCCGACACCGCCGATCAGCCGACGGTGCGCCGGTAGAGCACTTCGGGGCGCCCGCGGGCGCCGAACCGGTGCGAGACGGTGACCGCGCCAGTCCGTGAGAGGTGGTCGAGGTAGCGGCGCACCGTCACGACCGCCGCGCCGGTGCGGCCTGCGACCTCGCGCGCACTGGCCGCGACGACGGGGTCGAGGGCGTCGACGATGAGCTGCATCGTGGCGGGCGACAGCCCTTTCGGCAGTGGCGCCTGGTCGTCCGATGTCTCGCCCGCGAGCGTCGAGCGCCCGGCGGCGAGCGCGTCGATCTCGCCCTGGCCGAGTGGCAGCCGCGCTTCACCGGCCGGGTCGACGCGGCGGGCCCGGTAGTCGGCGAGGCGCTGCAGGAACGCCTCCTTCGTGAAGGGCTTCGTCAGGTAGCCGACGACCTGCGCCGACAGCGCTTGGCGCACCGTGGTGGTGTCGCGGGCCGAGCTGATCACGAGCACGTCGACCGACCAGTCGCGTACGATGCGCAGCCGATGCAGCACTTCGATGCCGCTGAAGTCGGGCAGGTTCATGTCGAGCAGGACGAAGTCGACATCGGCGCGCGTGACGAGGTCGGCGGCGGTCGCACCGGTTCGTGCCGAACCGACCTGGACGAACCCGGGCGCATCGGCGAGGTACGCGGCGTGCAGGCGCTGCACGGCCGGGTCGTCGTCGACGATGACGGTGCGGATGTCGCCGCTCATGCGAGGTCTCCGACGCGCGCCGACGGCAGGTCCACCGTGAACCGCGCACCGCCGCCATCTGCCCGACCCACCTCGATCGTGCCGCCGCGACGGACGACGGTGCGGCGGACCAGGTCGAGGCCCACACCGTGTCCCTCGGCGTCGGTTTTCGTCGAGTAGCCGCGTTCGAACACGCGCGGCACATCGGATTCGGCGATCCCGTCGCCGTCGTCGTCGACGCGCAGGTGGATGCCGTCTCCCGCCGCCACGACCCGAACCTCCACGCGGTCGCGCGCCGCTTCGACCGCGTTGCGGGCGAGGTTCGAGAGCACGAGCAGTGCGTCGTCGTCGAACGAACCGGACTCCACCGTCGACGCCGGGTCGAGCACCAGCATCCCGCCTCGGGCGTGCAGCGGCTCGGCTGCAGACTCCAACACGGTGCGGACCACGGGGTCGTCGATGCCGCCGACGTCGGGACCGGCGGACGCCCCGGTCACCGGCACGATGCCGCCGATGTAGTCGAGTGCGTCGTCGTCGAATCCCTCGGCGATGAGGCCGCGGATGACGTGCAGCCGGGTGTGGAACTCGTGCGACTGATCGCGCAGCGCCGCCGAGACCCGGCGCTGCGCCTGCAACTCACGAGCCGCGTCTTCGAGGCGACGCACCCGCCGCCGGATGAACCAGGTCAGCACGCCGCTCAGCAGGCATCCCACGATCGCCGATCCCACGACCCAGGGCAGCAGCCCCCACATCGCGTCGCCGACGTCGGCGGCGAGCCTGCTCTCCAGAATGCCGACCGAGGCGCCCCCGACCACGTCGTCGTCGACGACGATCGGCACCTTCGCCCGAAGGGTCATGCCCACGGTGCCCTCCTCCGAGCCGATGGAGGTCTCACCGGCGAGGGTCGCTGTCGGGTCGGTGGAGACCCGCTTCCCGCGTTCGGCGGGAGTGGGGTGGGTGATGCGGATGCCGTCGTCATCGTGGATCACGACATAGTCGACGCCCGCGGATTCCTGGACGAGATCGGCCAGCGGCTGCAGCGACGCGGCCGCCTCCTCGACGGGGAGCCCCATCGCCTGCTGCACCTGCTCGAGCGCGGCCAGACTCGTCGCCACATCGAGCACCCGCTCCCGGGTCGCGTCGCGCAGGCTCCGCTCCTGCACGGCGACGGCGACCGCCGTCGTGGCGCCGACGCACACGAGCACGACGAGGCACTGCATCAGCAGGATCGTCAGCATCCTGCCGCGCATCGGGGAGTCCGCGACCTTCTCCGTGGCACACCTCCGCGTCGTGATCATCAATGAGCACAACCACCCGGTGGAGTGCCGGGTCGGCGCCGCATCGTCCAGTCTAGGTGCGCGTCCGATCCCCGGATGGGGCGCTGACCACACGCACAGCGCAGTGCAGAGGAGGAGCCCGTGCGCCAGAGGATCATCTCCACCGTCGTCGGTGTCGCCGCAGCGGCCCTGTTCGCCGTCGCCGCCGTCAGTGCGAGCACGGCCGGTTCGGCAGCGAGCCCGCGAACCAAACTCACCATCGTCGCCCCCGCCTCACCGGGCGGCGGCTGGGATACCTTCGCGCGAGAGAGCCAGCGCGTCATGCGCGACAACACGATCGCCGGCGGCATCCAGGTCGTCAACATCCCCGGCGCCTCGGGCACGATCGGCCTCGGGCAGCTCGCCGGCATGGGCGACCGCCACGACGTGATGATGGTGACCGGCGGCGTCATGCTCGGCGGCATCGTCGTCAACGGCTCGGCCGTGACCCTCGAGGACGTCACCCCGATCGCGCGACTGGCCGACGACTTCAACGTGCTCGTCGTGCCGGCCGACTCCCCCTACGAGACCCTCGACGACTTCGTCGCGGCCGTCGCCGAGAACCCGGGCGGCACCGCGATCGCGGGCGGCTCGCTGGGCGGCATCGACCACCTGCTGTCGGGCATGCTCGCCTCGGCCGCCGGCGTCGACCCGAGCGACGCGAACTACCTCGCCTATCCGGGCGGCGGCGAGGTCGTCACCTCCCTGCTGTCACACACGGCCGAAGCGGGCCTGTCGGGGTACAACGAGTTCCGCGACCAGATCGAGTCGGGCAACCTGCGCGCCCTCGCGATCTCGGCCGCCGAACCCGTCGACGGCATCGACGTGCCGACCTTCGTCGAGCAGGGCTACGACGTCGCGATGGCGAACTGGCGCGGCTACGTCGCCCCGCCCGGCATCAGCGACGAGGTGCGCGACGAACTGATCGCGATGGTCACCGAGATGCGTGAGACCTCCGACTGGCAAGAGACCCTCGCCCGCAACAGCTGGGTCGACAGCTTCATGACGGGTGCCGAACTCGATGCGTTCATCGGCACCGAGACCGAGAGGACCACGCAGATCATGACGGAGCTGGGACTGTGACCGGGCCGCAGACGACCGGCACGCTGCGGGTGCAGCGGATGCCGCGTTGGTACACCGGATACGGCGAGCTCGTCGTGACGGCGGCCGTGTTGACGCTCGCGATCGCGCTGACCGTCGGCACCGTCACGATGGCCGTGCCGGAGGGCACCGCGTTTCCCGGTCCGCAGTTCTTCCCGATCATCGTCACCGTGCTGCTGTACGGCGTCGGCATCGCGCACGGCATCACGGTCGTGCGGTCGCCGCGCCGGGCCCACGCCGCCGGCGAGCCGACCGAGATCTCGACCGACATGCTCGAAGACCTCGGCGACCTCGACGCGACCAGCGAGATCCGGGTGCTCACCCCGGAGCAGATCGCCGCAGCACGCGGTGACGGAGCGGATGCAGGGACGGATGTCGAGGCCACGCCCGCCGGCACCGACTGGCGCACGCTCGGCATCGCCGTCGCGGCACTTGCGGGCTTCATCGTGCTGCTGCCGATCCTTGGGTGGCTCATCAGCGCCGCCGCACTGTTCTGGGTGCTCGCCTGGAACTTCGGCAGCAAACGGCCGCTGTTCGACATCGCGGTCGCGGCGATCGTGGCATCCATCATCCAGCTGGCGTTCGGCGCGGGGCTCGGGCTCTCGCTGCCGGCCGGCATCCTCGAAGGAGCGTTCCCGTGGATCAGCTGACCCACCTGGCCGAGGGCTTCCAGGTCGCCTTCACCCTACAGAACCTGCTGTTCCTCGTCATCGGCGCCATCCTCGGCACCGCCGTCGGGGTGCTCCCCGGACTCGGCTCCGCGATGGCGGTGGCTCTGCTGCTGCCGGTGACGTTCAGCCTCGACCCGACCGGCGCGTTCATCATGTTCGCTTCGATCTACTTCGGCGGCCTGTTCGGCGACTCGACCGCCGGCATCCTGCTGAACACGCCCGGCAACTCGTCGGCGATCGCGACCACGTTCGAAGGGCACCGGCTCGCGAAGAACGGCATGGCGGCCAAAGCCCTCGGCACCGCCGCCATCGGGGCCTTCATCGGCGGGTTCATCGCGTGCGTGCTCGTCGTCTTCTTCGCGCCCGCGATCGTCGAACTGGCGAAGGTGTTCGGCCCCGCCGAGTACTTCGCGCTCGCCGTCTTCGCGTTCGTCGCGATCTCGGCCGTCGTCTCCGAATCGATCGTTCGCGGCCTCGTCGCCCTCGGGCTCGGCTTCGCGCTGGCGCTCGTCGGCATCGACGGCATGAGCGGCGCGGAACGGTTCACGATGGGCAGCCCGGTGCTGTTCGACGGCATCTCGATCATCGTCATCACCGTGGGACTGCTCGCGATCGGTGAGGTGCTGCACGTGTCAGGCCACATCCGTCGCGACGGCGGCGCCGGAAAGCTCATCGCCCCGAAGGGCTCGCCGTTCCTGAGCCTGCGGGAGTGGCGCACCGTCGGTCTCCCGTTCCTGCGCGGCACCGCGTTCGGCCTTCCGTTCGGCGCGATCCCCGTGGGCGGCTCGGAGGTGCCCACCTTCCTCGCCTACGGCACCGAGAAGCGGCTGGCCAGGCGCCGCAGCGACACCGAATTCGGCACGACCGGATCGCTGCGCGGTGTCGCCGCCCCGGAGGCAGCCGGCAACGCCACCGCAGGCTCGGCGATGGGCGCGCTGTTGGGCCTCGGCATCCCGACATCGGCGACCGCCGCGATGATGATCGCCGCGTTCCAGCAGTACGGCATGCAGCCCGGCCCCCTGCTGTTCGAGCGCAGCGGCGACCTCGTATGGCCGTTGCTGGCGAGCCTGTTCTTGGGGCTGATCATCCTGCTGATCATCAATCTGCCGTTCGCGGCGGTCTGGGCCAAGCTCCTGCTGATCCCCCGCCACTACCTGTACGCGACGATCACGGTGCTCGCCATGCTCGGCGTCTACGCGCTCGCCTCGCGCACCGTGGACCTGTGGATGGCGCTCGGCATCGGCGTGGTCGGCTTCGCGATGCGACGCTTCGACATTCCGCTCGCGCCGGTGCTGATCGCCGCGATCCTCGGTCCGCTCGCCGAGACCCAGCTGCGCCGAGCGCTCGCCGTGTCGGAGGGGGACCCCGGCATCCTCGTCGCGTCGCCGCTGACGATCGTCCTCTACGTCGTGCTCGCCGCAATCGTCGTCATCAGCGCAGTGCAGCACCTGCGCCACGCCCGCGCCGCCCGGGTGTGACCCGCGAACGTCGGGTCGGGACCCCGGGGCGCTTCCCCACGCGCCCCGGAGTGCTCTGTCACTTCTTCTTGAGCGACTTTTCCGAGACAGGGGCGCTGCCCGAGGCGGCGAGGTCGGCGTAGTACGCGCGGGCCTCGTCCTGGCGGGCCTGCTCGGCGCCCGACGCGATCGGTGCGCGCACATGCTCGGGCTCGAACCCGAAAGCGTCGACGAGGTCCTGCGCGTGCGGGCGCAGGCGCAGCGCGAGGCGGTCGATGTAGCGGCCGACCGACGCGGCACGCTGGGTCGACAGGCGCCCGTTGATGATGTGCCAGGCGAGGTGCTTCTCGATGATCGACAGCCCGAACAGGTCGCGCAGCCACGTGAGCACCTGGCGGGTGCCCTCGTCCTCGATCTTGTTGACAGCGTCGGTGAACGCCTCCCACTGCAGCAGCTCGCCGTGCGCGCGAGCGGCCTCGATGAGCTCCGCCTGCACTGCGTTGAACATCGCGGCCGCCTCGGCCTGCGACGCCTTCGCCGCCGGGCGCAGGCGGGTGGCGATGTCGGAGATCATCTGCTCGACACGATCGGTGAGCAGCTCATGCTGCTGCTCGGCGCGAAGCCCCAGCTCGACCGAACGCGCGGTCGAACCGAAGTCGGCGACGGCCTGACCGAACCGGCGCAGCCCGGCACCGTGGAAGACCTTGCCAGCCGTCTGGCCGACCGCGTACTTCGCCAGTGCCGCAGCGTCGGCGCCCTTGAACTGCTTCGCGTAATCCGACAGCAGACGCTTGCCCACCAGCTGCAGCAGGATGTTGTTGTCGCCCTCGAAGGTGACGTACACGTCGAGGTCCTGGTGGAGGCCCACCATGCGGTTCTCGGCGAGGAAGCCCGAACCGCCGCACGCCTCGCGGCAGTCCTGAATCGTGTCGAGCGCGTTCCACGTCGACAGCGGCTTCAGCGCTGCGGCGAGGGTCTCGAGGTCTTCGCGCTCTTCGGGGGTGTCGGCGGTGCCGCCGAAGACGCCGTCGAACTTGCGCAGCAGCTCGTCGTGGGAGAAGTACTGGGCGTACGTCTGGGCGATGCGGGGCAGCAGGCGCCGCTGGTGCTTGCCGTAGTCGAGCAGCACCACCTCTTCGGTGCCGGCGCCCGAGTCGAACTGACGGCGCTGGTTCGCGTACGTGACGGCGATGTACTCAGCGAGCGCGGCACCGACGGTCGCGGCGCCGTCGAGCGAGACACGTCCCTGCACGAGCGCGCCGAGCATCGTGAAGAAGCGACGGCCGGGGCTCGGGATCTCGCTCGAGTACGACCCGTCGGCGGCGACCTCGCCGTAGCGGTTGAGCAGGTTGAACCGGGGGATGCGCACCTGGTCGAAGTGCAGACGCCCGTTGTCGATGCCGTTCAGGCCACCCTTGACCCCGTCATCCTCACCGCCGACACCGGGCAGGAAGGCGCCCTCGTCGTCGCGGAGCGGCACGAAGAAGCAGTGCACGCCGTAGTTGACGCCACCCGTGATCAGCTGTGCGAACACCGTCGCCGCCTTGCCGTGCAGGGCTGCGTTGCCGAGGTAGTCCTTCCAGGCGCCGCGGAACGGCGTGTGGATCACGAACTCCTCGGTGGCAGGGTCATAGGTCGCCGTCGTGCCGATCGCGGCGACGTCGGAACCGTGTCCCGTCTCGGTCATCGCGAACGCGCCGGGCAGCTCCATGTTCATCACGTCACGCAGCCAGGCGTCGTGGTGCTGCTTCGTGCCGAGCTGGTGGATGGCGGAGCCGAACAGCCCCCACTGCACACCGCCCTTGATCTGCAGACTCGGGTCGGCCAAGACGAGCTCTTCGAAACCGGCGAGGTTCGACCCGTTGCTGCCCTTGCCGCCGTACTCGACGGGGTAGGCGCGGCCCGAGGCACCGTGGTCGACGAGCAGCTTGAGCTGGCCGAGCACGCGCTCGCGGTGCTCGGGCATGGGTTGGCCCTCGATGCGCCAGAACGCGGAATCCTTGATCATTTCGCGCGCTTCGCGGCGCGTCTCGGCCCAGGTGCCGAACAGCAGGTCGGTGACGGCCGCGACGTCGATGCGCGGCTCATGCGCCTCGGCGGCGGAGTGCGCGGTGGTGGGGGCGCCACCGGCGGGCGTGCGCTTGCTGGTCGCGGGCTTGTTGGGGCGGACGACTGTGTCGGTCATGGCCTCACCTTTCGGTGCCGATGCATACATGGGAAGTCGACTCTGACCGTAGGACTTCCACAACTGTGCATCAACCTTGTTGGGTGGTCTACACAATCCGCGTCGGGGGCGACGCCGCGGACGGTTGTGACCTCCCGACATCGCGGCGCTCACCCGGCCGCGCGAGCGTCAGAACAGCCCGACGATGCGGCCCTCGGCATCCACGTCGATCGAGGCCGCCGCGGGCGTCGCGGGCAACCCCGGCATGGTCATGATGCCGCCGCACACCATGATCACGAACCCGGCGCCGGCAGCCAGACGCACCTCGCGGATATCGACGCTGTGCCCCGTCGGCGCCCCGCGCAGATTCGCGTCGGTCGAGAACGAGTACTGCGTCTTCGCGACGCACACCGGCAGCGTGCCGTAGCCATCGTCCTGCAGTCGACGGATCTGAGCGCGCACCGCGGAGGATGCCGTGATCTCGCCGGCGCCGTAGATCCGGGTCGCGATGGCGGTCATCTTGTCCCACAGCGACGCATCATCGGGGTAGGTGAACCGCAGCGTGCTCGGTTCGGCGCACAGCTCCACGACCACCCGCGCGAGGGCTTCGGCGCCGGCACCGCCCTCGGCGAAGTGGCGCGCGACGACCGCCTCCACGCCCTCGGCGCGGGCGGCCTCTTCGACGGCGGCAAGTTCTGCAGGGGTGTCTTCGGCGCGGTGGTTGATGGCGACGACGGCGGGCAGTCCGAACACATCGCGCACCGTCGACAGATGGCGGCGAAGGTTCACGGCGCCGCGGCGCACGGCATCCACGTCTTCGGTTGCGAGGTCGGCGACCTCCACCCCGCCGTGGTATTTCAGCGCCCGGACCGTCGCGACGATGACGGCCGCTGCGGGGCGCAGCCCCGACGTGCGGCAGAGGATGTCGACGAACTTCTCAGCCCCGAGGTCCGCACCGAACCCGGCCTCGGTCACGACGTAGTCGGCGAGCTTCAGCGCCGACTGCGTCGCGAGCACCGAATTGCACCCGTGGGCGATGTTCGCGAACGGCCCCCCATGCACGAACGCGGGCGTGTGCTCGAGGGTCTGCACGAGGTTCGGCGCGAGCGCGTCGCGCAGGATCGCGGTCATCGCACCGTGCGCGTCGAGGTCGCGGGCGCGCACTGGCGTGCGGTCGTGCCTGTAGGCGACGACGATCTCGCCGAGACGCTGTTTGAGGTCGGCGATGCTCGTCGCGAGACAGAAGATCGCCATCACCTCGGAGGCGACGACGATGTCAAAACCGGCCTCGCGCGGGTACCCGTTGCCGGTCCCGCCGAGCCCGACGACGATGTCGCGCAGGGCGCGGTCGTTCACGTCGAGCACCCGCCGCCACGTGATGCGGCGAAGGTCGATACCGAGGGCATTGCCCTGGTGGATGTGGTTGTCGATGAGCGCGGCGAGCAGGTTCGTGGCGACCCCGATCGCCGAGAAGTCGCCCGTGAAGTGCAGGTTGATGTCTTCCATCGGCACGATCTGCGCGTAGCCGCCGCCGGTCGCGCCACCCTTCATGCCGAAGACGGGGCCGAGCGCGGGCTCGCGCAGGCAGATCATCGCCCGTTCGCCGATGCGGGTCAGCGCGTCGCCGAGCCCGACGGTCGTCGTGGTCTTGCCCTCACCTGCCGGCGTCGGCGAGACGGCGGTGACGAGCACGAGCTTGCCCTGGGCCTGTCCGGAGCGATCGGCGAGACCGGCGAGGTGGCCGAGCGACACCTTCGCCTTGTACCGCCCGTACTGCTCGACCGCGTCTTCGGGGATGCCGAGGGATTCGGCGATGCGGGTGATGGGCCGCAGCTCAGCGGCCTGGGCGATTTCGATGCTGCTCGCGGTCATGCGGGTGCCTCCTCGGACCTCGTCGTCCGCGGTCAGCCTACGGTCAGTCGGCGGCGATCACAGCGACCACGGCTTCGCCGTACGCCTCGCGCTTCTTCGCGCCGATGCCGGTGATGCCCTCGAGGTCGGCGGTCGTGCGGGGTCGATGCTCGGCGAGAGCGCGCAGCGTCGCGTCGCCGAAGACGATGTAGGCGGGCACGCCCTGCTCCTTCGCGACACCGGCGCGCCAGGTGCGCAGCGCCTCGAACAGGTCGCGGTCTCCGTCGGCCACCGCATCCGCCGCCGACGCCTTGCGTGCCCGCGACCCACCGCCGGTGCGACCGAGCACATCGCGACGCAACGGCACCGGCTCATCACCGCGTAGCACAGCGGCAGCCGGGTCGCCGAGCGCGAGCACGCCGTACTCGCCGCGGGCGACGAGGATGCCGCGGGCCAGCAGCTGCCGCACGACCGAGCGCCAGTCCTGCTCCGACAGGTCGGCGCCGAGGCCGTAGGTCGCGAGCTTGTCGTGGCCCTGCTGGCGGATGCGTTCGGTCGAGCCGCCGCGGAGGATGTCGATGAGGTGCCCGGCGCCGAACGCCTGGTTGCGCTCCCGCTGCAACCGGACGATTGTCGACAGCAGCTTCTGTGCGGGGACCAGGCCGTCCCACGTGTCGGGTTCGGTGAGGCACGTGTCGCAGTTGCCGCACGGGTCGGAGGATTGCCCGAAGTAGCCGAGCAGGTTCACGCGGCGGCACGAGACCGTCTCGCACAGGGCGAGCATCGCGTCGAGGTGCTGCCCCATGCGCATCTTGTAGGTGCGGTCGCCGGGACTCTGGTCGATGAGGCGCCGCTGCTGAACGACGTCGGCGAGACCGTACGCCATCCATGCGACGGCCGGTTCGCCGTCGCGGCCGGCACGACCGGTCTCTTGGTAGTACCCCTCGACCGATTTCGGCAGGTCGATGTGCGCGACGAAGCGCACGTCGGGCTTGTCGATGCCCATGCCGAACGCGATCGTCGCGACCATGACGACACCCTCGTCGCGCAGGAACCGGGCCTGGTTCGCCGCGCGCACCTCGGCCGGGAGGCCCGCGTGGTACGGCAGCGCGTCGACGCCCTGCGTGCGCAGGTGCTCGGCCGTCTGCTCGACCGACTTGCGGCTGAGCGCGTAGACGATGCCAGATGCGCGTGAACCCGGTGGTTGAGTGCCGGGCCCCTGGCCCGGTGTATCGAAACCGCGGATGAACGCGAGCAGTTGGCGGCGCACCTCGGCCTTCGCCTCGATGCGGTACTGGATGTTGGGCCGGTCGAAGCTGGCGACGAAGTGCTTCGCGTCCGGCAGCCGCAGGCGCTCGGTGAGCTCCTTGTGGGTGGCGCGGGTCGCGGTGGCAGTGAGAGCCATGCGCGGAACACCCGGGAACCGCTCGTCGAGGTCACCGAGCGCGAGGTAGTCGGGACGGAAGTCGTGACCCCATTGCGACACGCAGTGCGCCTCGTCGATCGCGATGACACTGAGCGCCCCCCGCTGCAGCAGCGCCGTGGTCGCGGGCACGCTGAGACGCTCGGGGGCGACGTAGAGCAGGTCGAGGTCACCGGCGAGATATGCCTGCTCGACGCCGGCACGCTCCCCCGGGCTCTGCGTCGAGTTGAGGTAGGCGGCGCGCACACCATTGGCGGTGAGCGCATCGACCTGATCGTGCATGAGGGCGATCAGGGGCGAGACGACCAGCCCGGTGCCGGGTCGCACGAGTGCGGGCACCTGGTAGGTGATCGACTTGCCGCCGCCGGTGGGCATGAGCACGACGGCATCCCCACCGTCGATGACGTGGCGGACGATCTCGCCCTGGTCGCCGCGGAACGCGTCGTACCCGAAGACCTCTTTGAGCACGGCGACGGGGTCGGCGCCGACATGGTCGCGCGCGTCGAGCTGCAGCACGGCAGGAGCGATCGCTGCCGGACGCGGGGCTGATGCGGGCCGCTGCGCAGGCTGCCGCGGCGGGGTGGATGCCGGGGTGTCGCGTGTCGCCCGTGACAGCGCACCCGCGTATCCGTCATACTCCGGCGGTGGCGGGGCGTCGTGGTCGTCTGGCGGAACGAGGTCGTCGGGATTCCAGTCGAGGTCGGCGTACGGGTCATCGCTCCAGCCGCCTGCTCCACTCACCCGCCCAACGATAGCCCGGGCCGCCGACACCCGGTGCCGGTCATCCCCACGCGCTCACTCGGAGGCCGAGCGCGGAAGGCCGGTTGCGGGGTCGAAGAGGTCCTCGGCAGCGGCCCCCAGATCCACGCCCGAGAACGCAGCCTGGGCGTCGGTGATGGTTGCGCGGAGTCTCATCGCCCGCGCGTCGGTGGCCCCAGCATCCTTGGCGCCGCCGAGTTTCTCGGCCTCCGCTGTGACGCGGTCTGACTTCTCATCCATGGTGCGCTCATCCCCCGCCATCCATTGTGTGCTCAGCACCACTTCGACGCGAGGGTGCGGACGACATTCGCGTTGCGGTTCGTGCCCTCGTCGAGCAGCTTCGCGGCGCCGAGCGGATCGACCTGACCGTCCTGATAGCCGGGCAGCAACAGGGCGTGCACGGCGCGTCCGCGCACCAGCATCCGACCGACATCCGTGCGGGAGGTCGCTTCGACCTGCTTCGCGCGGGCCGCCGGCAGCGGCGCCTTCAAGAGGTAGACATAGTGCCGTGCGAGCCCCGGGTGCGCCTCGTCGAGCGCGTCGGATGCGGCGGCGAGATCGGCGAACTCCGACGCCGAGAACACGATCGTCGGCACATCGAACCCGCGGTCGGCGGCGAACGCCTGCTCGAGCCGCTCGGCGATGCGCTCGGTCGACCGCATCCGGGTGTCGAAGCGCACATTGCCGGTATTGAGGTGGGTCGCGACGTCTTCGAAGCCGGCATCCGTGACGACGCGCTGGATGTCGGCCTTCGGGAAGATGCGCTTGGACCCGAGGTTGATCGCGCGCAGGAACGCGAGGTGCGTGGCCATCGCCCCATCATGGCCCGTGCCGGCGACACCCGGCCAGGGTCGCCCGTGTCAGAGTCGCAGGACCTCGGTCACGGTGAGCACGGCAGTGCCGGCCTCGACGGATGCCGCGAGGTCCACGGTGCCGCGGATGCGCCAGTCGTGATGCCCCTCGGGGTCATCGAGCGTCTGCTCCACGAGCCAGCGCTCAGGCTCCTCGACGATCTGCACGAGCCGGGGCGAGCGGGCGGGGCCGCCGGTGAGCAGTTCGGCGTGCTCGTCGTAGTAGTCATCGAGCGCCGCCGGCCAGTCCACGTCGGGGTCGAGTTCGGTGAGCGCGTCGTCGTCCTGCAGCGCGGCGAGCTGCACCCGGCGGAACAGCTCGTTGCGCACGAGCACCGTGAACGCGCGGCGGTTCGCGATGACCGACGGGGGCGCGGGCGGCACGACGGGGGCATCCGGGTCGTCGGCGGGATTGGCGAGGGCCTCCCACTCGTCCATGAGGCTCGAATCGACCTGGCGGACGAGTTCACCCAGCCACTCGATGACATCCATCAGGTCGTCGGTGCGAGCGTCGGCCGGAACGGTCTGCCGGATCGCCCGGTACGCGTCACTGAGGTAGCGCAGCACCAGGCCCTCACTGCGGCCGAGTTGGTAGAACGACACGAACTCGCCGAACGACATCGCCCGTTCGAACATGTCGCGCACGACCGACTTGGGGTGCAGTTCGAAGTCGCGCACCCACGGCTGGCTCGACGCGAACACCTCAAAGGACTGCGCCAGCAGCTCATCGAGCGGCTTCGGGTAGGTGATCTCTTCGAGCAGCGCCATCCGCTCGTCGTACTCGATGCCGTCTCGCTTCATCGCCGCGACCGCCTCGCCGCGCGCCTTGTACTCCTGCTGCCCCAGGATCGCGCGCGGGTCGTCGAGCGTCGCCTCGATCACGCTCACGACGTCGAGCGCGTAGTGGCCGGTGCCGGTCGAGGTACGTGCCGAACTCCTGAGATTCGGCGTGGGATCGGCCGAATCCGGCTCCCCCGGGCCCACCGGCGTGGATTCTCCGGAGTTCGGCACGGGGAGGGTGTCCGACTCGGGATCGAGGAGGTCGAGGGCGGCGAGCGCGAACGGCGACAGCGGCTGGTTGAGGGCGAAGTTCGGCTGCAGATCGACGGTGAGGTGGATGCCGGCGTCATCCACCTCCACGATCTCGGCGGCGCGCAGGGTGCGGAAGATCGCGAGGGCGCGGCGGGCCAGCTCGTACCGGCGCGCGGGCGGCTCGTGGTTGTCGAACACGAGCGAACGGACCGCGCCGAACACGTCACCGCCTCGGCCGATGACGTTGATGAGCATCGCGGCCGTGAGCTGCAGCTGCGGCACGAGCGGTTCGGGCTGGGCGGCGACGAGCCGTTCGAACGACCCCTCGCCCCAGTTGACGATGCCGGTGGGCGCCTTCTTCCGAACGATCTTCTTGCGTTTGGCGGGGTCGTCGCCGGCCTTCGCGAGCGCGACGGCGTTCTCGATCTCCCACTCCGGCGCCATGACGGCGACGTTGCCGTACGTGTCGTAGCCGGCCCTGCCCGCACGCCCCGCGATCTGGTGGAACTCACGGGCGGTGAGCTGCCGCATCCGGGTGCCGTCGTACTTGCTGAGCGCCGTGATCAGCACCGTGCGGATGGGTACGTTGATGCCGACGCCGAGCGTGTCGGTCCCGCAGATCACCCGCAGCAGGCCACGCTGGGCGAGGGTTTCGACGAGGCGCCGGTAGCGGGGCAGCATGCCAGCGTGGTGGATGCCGATGCCCGCCCGCACGAGCCGCGACAGCGTCTTGCCGAATGCCGTGGTGAACCGGAATCCGCCGATCGCCTCGGCGATGGCATCGCGCTGGGCCCGGTCGGCGACCTTGACGCTGGAGAGTGCCTGGGCGCGCTCGACGGCGGCGGCCTGCGAGAAGTGGACGATGTAGACGGGGGTCTCGTGCTCTTCGAGCAGCGATGCGACGACATCGTGCACCGGGCGGCGTTCGTAGGAAAAGTGCAGCGGCACAGGGCGTTCGACGCCGGTGACGAGCGCCGTGGCGCGGCCGGTGCGGCGGGTGAGGTCATCGGCGATGTCGGTGACGTCGCCGAGGGTCGCCGACATCAGCAGGAACTGTGCCCGGGGCAGGGTGAGCAGCGGTACCTGCCACGCCCAGCCGCGCTCGGGGTCGCCGTAGTAGTGGAACTCGTCCATCACGACCTGATCGACTGGGCCCACGCGCCCGGAGGCTCCGGGCGGCGCGGTAGCGACGCCTGGAGGGGGCGTGGGGACGGCATCCGCTCCTTGGCGGAGGGCGAGGTTCGCGAGGATCTCTGCCGTGCAGCACACGATCGGCGCGTCGGGGTTGACCGACGAATCGCCGGTGACCATGCCGACCCGCTCGGCGCCGAAGATCTCGACGAGTGCGAAGAACTTCTCGCTCACAAGCGCCTTGATCGGCGCGGTGTAGTAGGTGCGGCCGCCGCGAGCCAGGCACGCCGCGTGTGCTGCGACGGCGACGAGCGACTTGCCGGTGCCGGTGGGCGTCGCGAGCACCACGTTCGCGCCCGAGACGAGTTCGATGATCGCTTCGTCCTGTGCCGGGTACAGCGCGAAGCCGCGGTCGCCCGCCCAGCCCGCGAACGCGTCGTAGACGTCGTCGGGTTCGGATCCGGCGGGGATGCGGTCCATCAGCGGCGTCGGATCGGTCACCACACGAGTCTGCCCCACGCTCGCGCGCCGCGGCGCGTCAGGCCCGCTCGGGCCGGTGCAGGCGGGCGAGATACCGGTCGGTGTGCGGCGGCGGGTCGCGTCGGTCAAGCAGTGAGACGGCGACGGTGACGGCGGTGGCGAGCGGGATCGTCCAGGCGGCGGGTTGGGCGAGCAGCGGGGCCGCGACGCCGACGCCGTCGACGGCGGCGTGCACGACGAGCGAGAGCGTGCAGGCGACGGCCCCGGTGACGATCCCGGCGACGGCACCGCGCGCGGTGAGTCCGCGCCACCACACCCCGAGCAGCAGGACGGGCGAGAGGGTGGATGCCGCGAACACGAACACCGCGCCGACGCTCGAGACGAGTCCGGCCGGTGCAGTGACGAGCGCCACGACGAGCGGCACGAGCGCGCAGACGACGGCAGCGAGGCGGAACGAGCGGACCGACCCCGAGAACACGTCCTGGCTGACGACACCCGCCAGCGACACGACGAGCCCGGCCGAGGTCGCGAGGAACGCGGCGAAGGCGCCGGCGACGACGAGCGCCGTCAGCAGTTCGCCCAGCAGCCCGGGAAAGACGCGCGACGGCAGCAGCAGGGCGACCGTGTCGGCGATGCCCGGTTCGGCGAGGTCGGGGGCGAGCGCGCGGGCGAGCAGCCCCATAGCGCTCGAGACGGCGTAGAAGACGCTCACCATGACGATCACGAGCACCGTCGTGCGGCGCGCGGCGACGCCGTCGGGGCTCGTGTAGAACCGCACCAGCACGTGCGGCAGGCCCATGGTGCCCAGCAGCAGCGCCAGCATGAGGGATGCCGAGGCGTACGCGTCGAGCCCGGCCGGCCCCGCCGCGGGCGGGAACAGCTCGGCGACGTCGACCGGCTGCGGGCCGCCGGTGAACACGAACGCGATGCACACGACCGGCACGAGCAGCGCGGTGAGCTTCAGCCAGTACTGGAACGCCTGCACGAACGTGATCGCCCGCATCCCACCCGCCGCGACCGCCCCGGCGACCAGCACCGCGATGAGGACGGCCCCGACCCAGGTGGGCAGGCCGGCGACGACGGCGAGCGTGATGCCGGCGCCGTGCAGCTGCGGCACGATGTAGAGCCATCCGATGACGAGCACCATGATGCTCGTCACCCGCCGCGCGAGCTGTGACTGCAGCCGCGCCTCGATGAAGTCGGGGATCGTGTAGGCACCGCTTCGGCGCAGCGGGGCCGCGACGAACACGAGCACCAACAGGTAGCCGGCAGCGTACCCGATCGGAAACCAGAAGCCCTGCGCACCGCCGAGGAGCACGGCGCCCGAGAGCCCCAGGAACGTGCCGGCCGAGAGGTATTCGCCGCTGATGGCCGACGCGTTCCACACCGGCCGCACCGTGCGCGAGGCGACGAAGAAGTCGCTCGTCGTGCGTGAGACCCGCACGCCGTACACGCCGATCAGCACCGTGACGAGTGCGACGCCGGCGACAGCGGTGAGGTCGAGCGCGGGGTTCACGGGCGCTCCTGCAGGGCGCGGTACCGCTGCTCGTTGCGGGTCGCGGCGCGCGCGTAGAGCAGCGCGAAGAGTGCGATGACCGGATAGAACGCGAACGCGTGGAGCAGCCACGACAGTGGGATGCCGGCGATGGCGACATCGTCGAGTTCAGGCACCCACACCAGCGCAACAGTCATCGCGACGACCACCACGACGAACCCCGCGACGGTGCCGAGCGCCAGCCGCAGCTGGGTTCGGCGCAATGCACGGCTGTACACGGCATCCGCTTCGTCGGCGGGCGCGCCGGGGAGGGCGATGCCGCGCGTCGGGTCGGACCTGCTCGACCCCGCGGGGCGTGCCGGGGCGCCGGTGACGCGCACCCGCTTCGGCGCCTCACCCGTCATCGCCCGGTGCCTCGCTCCGAGCCCCGCTCCGAGCCCCGGTCGCTGCCTCGGTCGCCGACGAGGGCGTCGCGCACGGCGGGCAGCAGCCGTCGGCTGACCGGCAGCGACACCGCCCCGACCGACACGGTCGGCTCACCGCCGCCGAGGCGGGCTTCGGTGACCGCCGCGGCGTGCACGAGGTAGGAGCGGTGCACCCGCACGAACCCGACCGCCTCCCAGCGCTGTTCGAGTTCGGAGATGGGGATGCGCACGAGGTGGCCGACGGCATCCCCGCCATCGGTGTGCAGCCTGGAGTAGTCGCCCTGCGCCTGCACCCACCGCACGTCGCTGCGGCGGATGAACCGCACCGTCTGGCCCACCGTCACGGGCACGACGTCGTCGGGGTCTGCCGGTTCGCCGCCGGTCGCGGCGAGGTCGATCGCCCGGTCGACGGCGCGACGCAGCCGCTCGGCGCGCACCGGCTTCAGCAGGTAATCCACGGCCCGAAGATCGAACGCGTCGACAGCGCGCGCATCGTCCGCCGTGACGAACACGACCGCCGGGGGTGTGGCGAGGCCGGCGAGTGCGGTGGCGAGTTCGAGCCCGGTGAGGCCGGGCATGTGGATGTCGAGGAAGGCGACGGCGACCGCCCGCTCCGACAGCTGCCGCAGCGCGTCGGCACCGGAGGTCGCGGTGAGGATCTCGCCGATGCGCTCGTCGGCGCGCAGCAGATGCACCAGTTCGTCGAGCGCTGGGCGCTCGTCGTCGGCGACGAGCACGTCGATCACGGGGGCACCTTTCCGGCGTTCGTTCAGGCCGCTCGCGTCAGCCGGCATCGGTGTGATGCATGGGCTGCGACTTGGGGATCCGCATCCTCACCAGGGTACCGGCGCCGGTCGCCGTCTCGACGATGAGTCCCCCGTCGGGGCCGTACAGCTGTCGAAGCCTGGTGTCGACGTTGCGGATGCCGACGTGCGCACCGTCTGCGGCGGTCGTGAGCAGCGTGCGCAGTGCGTCGGGGTCCATGCCGACCCCGTCGTCTTCGACCGTGATCTCGGTGTGGGTGTTGTCGTCGCGCGCGGCGAGGCGGATCGTGCCGCCGCCCTCGCCCGGCTCGAGCCCGTGGCGCACGGCGTTCTCGACGATCGGCTGCACCGAGAGGAAGGGGATGACGGTCGCGAGCGTCTCGGGCGCGACCGTCAGCGTCACCTGCAGGCGCTCGCCGAAGCGGGCCCGTTCGAGCTCGAGGTAGGAGTGGATGCTGCGCAGTTCGTCGGCGAGCGTCGTGAACTCCCCCTGCCTGCGGAACGAGTAGCGGGTGAAGTCGGCGAACTCGAGCACGAGCTCACGCGCACGTGGCGGATCGGTGTGGATGAACGAGGCGATCGCGGTCAGCGCGTTGTAGATGAAGTGCGGCGAGATCTGGGCGCGCAGCGAGCGCAGTTCGGCTTCGGCGAGCGCCGTGCGCGAGGCATCCAGCTGTCCGAGTTCGAGCTGCGCCGCACACCAGTCGGCGACTTCACCGGCTGCCCGCACGAGCGTCGCGCGCACCGGCGCCGCGAACGCGACGACGACGCCGATCGTGTCGCCGTCGACGACGATGGGCGCGCCGACCGCCTCGAGCTCGTCGCCGCCCTCGCCGCGGGGGAACACCTGTCGCCGCCCCGTCGTCCGCACGCGCGCCGCGATGCGCGACGCGGCGCTGTCGAGGCTCGCCTGACCGGGGTGCCCGTCGAAGGCGACGACCCCGTCCGAGCCGACGATCGCCACGGCCGCACTGCCGAGCAGTGACCGCAGATGGCGGGCCGCCCGCTCGACGTCGGGGGCGTCGAGCCCGCCGCGCAGGTGGGGAGCGGCGAGGCTCGCCTCGTGCAGCGCCCGGAATCCGGCCTGCTCGGCATCGCTGCCGAGGTCGGACGCACCCTTCGCGAGCCGGCGCGCGAGCAGCAGCAGCACCGTCAGCGCGACGCCGCCCGCCACCCCGAGCACGGCGGCCAGCACGGTCGCGTCGGTCATGCGCTCAGCCTAAATCGCGGGAGTGGCCGTTGCCGTGGTGCCCGTCCGGCAATACGCTCACGGCATCCCGAGACGAGAGTGAGCATCCGATGAGCCGACGCGTGACGATCGTGCTGTGCGTGATCGTCGGGCTCGTCGGGGTGGCACTCATCGCGCTCTACGTGACGGGCAATCTGGGCAACGCCGCGATCCCGTGACGCGCCGGTCGCAGACACCGCCGCTCAGCAGCAGCGGGCGCCGGGATTGCGGTCCTGGTCGTCCATCTTCTGCCGCCAGAACTGGCGTTCGGTCAGCGGCTCGGCCTCGGGGTGGGTGCGGCGCTGGTGCGCGACGTAGACCGCGTAGGCGTTGTCGCCCATGAGCGAGGTCAGGTACCAGCGGATGCCGCGGCCGACCCGCACCACCTGTGCGACCGCGCGGGTCGACAGGCGGGTGCGAGCAGCCGCGGCATCCGTGGTGGTCATCACGTCAGTGTCCTCGGCGTGCCGTCTCGCGACGTTCGTCGGCGAGGATCGGCTCCCACTGCTTCTCGAGCGCGCGCTCCGACGCGGTCGGGATGAACCCCGCCGGGGCGTAGCGGCGTGACGGCACGGCCTCGTCTTCGGTGTTCTCGCCGCCACCGGCAGCGATCGCACGGATCGTGTAGACGACGGCCGCAATGATCACGATGATCGCGAGCACGACGAAAATGATCGACAGGGTTCCCTGCACCGCCGTATTGCGCATAACGGCGCCGATGACCTCGGGGGTGCCGAGGCTGTCGTCGCCCGATTCGAGCGCCGCGCGGTACTTGAAGTGGTTCGCCCAGTATCCGATCGCGGGCACCGGCGAGAAGATCTTGTACATCGACGCGGTGATCGTGATGACGGCGGTGAAGGCGAGCGGCACGGCGACGATCCACAGCCACTTGACCGAGCTGCGACCCCGCTTGGCGACGATCGCCATGACGACGGCGAGCGCGATCGCGGCGAGCAACTGGTTGGCGATGCCGAACAGCGGGAAGAAGGTGTTGATGCCGCCCAGCGGGTCGGTGACACCGAGGATGAGGATCGTTCCCCAGCCGGCGACCATCAGCGCGGTGCAGGTCCACACGCCCGGGCGCCACGAGACGTCGCGGAACTTCGGGAACCAGGCGCCGATCGAGTCCTGCAGCATGAAGCGGGCCACACGGGTACCGGCATCCACCGCGGTGAGGATGAACAGCGCCTCGAACATGATCGCGAAGTGGTACCAGAACGACATGAGCGCCTGACCGCCGAGGGCCTGCTGCATGATGTGCGCGAGGCCGAGCGCGAGCGTCGGGGCCCCACCGGTGCGCGAGACGATCGACTCTTCGCCCACGTCGGTCGCGGTACCGGTGAGCATCTCGGGCGTGAGGTTCACGCCCGTCAATCCGAGCGAGTTCACGAACGCGACGGCACCTTCGACCGTGCCGCCGGTGAGCGCCGATGGGGCGTTCATGGCGAAGTAGATGCCCTGGTCGATCGAGATCGCGGCGACGAGCGCCATGATCGCGACGAACGACTCCATGAGCATGCCGCCGTAGCCGATGAAGCGGGTCTGCCGCTCCTTCTCGACGAGCTTGGGGGTGGTGCCCGACGAGATGAGCGCGTGGAAGCCCGACAGCGCACCGCAGGCGATCGTGACGAACAGGAACGGGAACAGCGGACCAGAGAAGACCGGCCCGAGGCCGTTCTCACCGAAGATCGTGACGGCGGGCACCGAGATCTCGGGGCGCACCAGCACGATGGCACCGGCGAGCATGACGATGACGCCGATCTTCATGAACGTCGACAGGTAGTCGCGGGGCGCGAGCAGCAGCCACACCGGCAGCACGGCGGCGATGAAGCCGTAGATGATGATGCCGATCGCGATCGCGGTGCGGTCGAGGTGGAAGATCGCCTGGCCCCACTCGGTGCCGGCGACCCAGCCGCCGCCGATGATCGCGAACATGAGCAGCACGAAGCCGATGAGCGAGACCTCGGTGACCTTGCCGGGCCGCAGGAAGCGCAGGTAGACGCCCATGAACAGGGCGATCGGAATGGTCATCGCGACCGAGAAGACACCCCACGGGCTCTCGCCGAGCGCGTTGACGACGACGAGGGCGAGGATCGCGACGATGATCAGCATGATCAGCAGCGACGCGATGATGGCTGCGGTGCCGCCGATGCGGCCGAGTTCCTGCCGGGCCATCTGACCGATCGTGCGGCCGCCGCGGCGCATCGAGAAGAACAGGACGGTGTAGTCCTGCACGGCACCGGCGAGCACGACGCCGACGATGATCCAGATCGTGCCGGGGAGGAAGCCCATCTGTGCGGCGAGGACCGGGCCGACGAGGGGGCCGGCGCCGGCGATCGCGGCGAAGTGGTGCCCGTAGAGCACACGGCGGTCGGTGGGCACGTAGTCCTTGCCGTCCGACCGGACTTCGGCGGGAGTCGCGCGCTTGTCGTTCGGGCGCAGCAGGTGGCGCTCGATGACCTTCGAATAGAAGCGGTAGCCGATCAGGTAGGTGCAGACCGCGGCGAAGACGAACCAGATGGCGTTGACGGTCTCGCCGCGCACGACGGCGAGCATGACCCAGGCCAGGCCGCCGAGCAGGGCGATGGCGACCCAGATCGCGATCTTCAGGGGGGTCCAGCGGCGGTCTTTCGCGTCGTCCTCCTCAGAGAGGGCGACGGGAGGAAGGTTCGGATCTGTGGCGATGTCCGGTTCATCGACGAACTCGGACCGTGACGAAGGTGCAGTCATCGGATCTCCTGGTGTGGGCGGCGTCGTTGCGCGCAGTTCAGATTAGGGAGCCGGGTGCACGGCCGACGCGCTCGGCGCCGACGCGTGCGACGAGCGGTGCGGATGCCGCGACGAACGGTGCTTCGATCCAATGCGACTCGCCCTGGCCATGGCGGAACATCGCCCCGCCCGCCTACGTTGGAGCCAGGACACAGGCACGAGAGGAGTCGCCGATGAGCGAAGCAGCCGAGACGACCGTGACCCGCAACGACGAGAAGCGCCGCTACGAGATCCAACTCGACGACGGCACCGTGGCAGGCTTCACCCTCATCCGCATCGACGAAGAGGGCCGAGTCGTGTTTCCGCACACCGAGATCGACCCTGCGTTCTCGGGCCGAGGCCTCGCCGGCACGCTCGTCGCGCAGGCGCTCGCCGACGTTGCCGCGCGCGGCGAGACCGCCGTGCCGGTGTGCCCCTATGTCGTGAAGTGGCTGCGCGAGCACGAGGTGCCCGGGCTCGACGTGCACTGGCGTACGACCGCCGACGAGCAGGGCAGCGACGACGTCGACGACGCGGAACACTGATGACCCGCCTCGACGCGGGCGAGGTCGAGCACGAAGGCGCCGCCGACTGCGACGGTCCGCGCGCGCTGCTGCTGGAGGCGCGAGACGTGCCCCTCGGCGGGGTGCGCGGCATGGCGGTGCACCGCAGCCTTCCCCAGCGCGACTTGCCGATGGTCGGCGCCTGGTGCTTTCTCGACCGGTTCGGCCCGCAGACCACGACGATGCGCGTCGAGCCGCATCCGCACATCGGGCTGCAGACGGTCACGTGGCCGCTCGAAGGCGAGGTGCGCCATCGCGACACCGTCGGCAGTGACGTCGTCGTGCGCCGCGGCGCACTGAACCTCATGACCAGCGGCGCGGGCATCGCGCACTCGGAGTATTCGCTCGGCGACGGTGATGTGCCCCTCGACGCCCTGCAGCTGTGGGTGGCGCTGCCCGAAGCTCGTCGCCACGGCGCGCCCGACTTCGAACGCCACGAGCACCTGCCGACCGTCGATCTCGGCGACGGCGCGACCGCGACCGTCGTCGTCGGCTCGTTCGCGGGCGTGACCTCTCCCGCGACGATGCACACCCCGATCGTGGGCGCCGAACTGTTCGTGCCGGCCGGATCGCGAGTCGCGCTGCCGCTGAACCCGGACTGGGAGCACGCGCTCGTCGCGGTCGCCGGTGACCCGCTCGTCGAACACACGACGCTGCCCGATCAGGCGCTGCTGTACCTCGGCATCCACCGCGACGCCGCCCAGATCACGGCCGAGCGCGACACGACGCTGTTCCTCATCGGCGGCGCCCCGTTCGACGACGAAATCGTCATGTGGTGGAACTTCGTCGCCCGCTCCCACGACGAGATCGTCGCAGCCCGCGAGGCGTGGGAGGCGGATGCCGACCGATTCGGGCACGTCGTCGGGCACGGCGACGAACGCATTCCCGCGCCGCCGATGCCGGGGGTGCGCCTGACCCGCAGACGGCGCCGCATCTGACCGATTTCTCACGGCCGACGCCTCACCGCACGCCGGTACGCTGAGTGCGTGGCCCGAACCCCGCAGTTGTCGACGCGCGTGCTGCTCGTGTGCGCCGCGATCGGCGTCGCAACGGGCATCGTCGGCGGCATCGCGGGCCTGCTGACCCCCGTCGTACTGCTCGTCGCGCCGTTCGCGTACGGCATGTTGCTCGGCGCGCACGTGCTGCCGGGCATCATCGCGCAAGAGGTGCTGCGACTGCCGCTGGTCGCGCTCACGACCCACGTGCTGGCGGCCCTCGTCTCGAGCGCGTTCAACCCTGCCTGGGCACCCCGGTTCATCGGCACGGCGCTGCTGTTCGGCGCGATCCAGGAGGGCGTCGCTGCCCTCACCCGCTACCGGTCGTGGGGCGCGTGGCGCTTTCTGCTGTCGGGAGCGATCGTCGGGGTGATCGTCGCGGTCGTCGTCTTCTTCGCCGTCGACCTCGGCAAGCTGCCCCTGTGGTCGCAGATCGCGTACCTCGTGCTATCGGTGCTGGCGCCCGTCGCGTGGACGGCGATCGGCCTCGCACTGGGCAGCGGGCTGCGCAAAGCCGGGGTCGCCCGCCCTGTGGTCGGCAGCCGAAGTTAGGTTAGGCTAAGCAGGCAAGACACCCCTCTCCTGCTGGGACCACACCCGTGACCACCGCCGCCTCCGGCGTCGACGCGGCCGCCGCACGCGCCGCATTCGCCCCCGCACCGCTCCTGCGCGTGCGGGACCTCGGCATCCGTCACGACGGTGCAGCGACCGCGACACCGCTGGCCGCGACCTTCGACATCGCCCCCGGTGAAGTCGTGCTGCTGCTCGGCCCGAGCGGATCGGGCAAGTCGTCGCTCGCGCTGGCGCTGAACGGCCTCATTCCGCAGTCCATCCCCGCGACCCTCGCCGGATCGGTCACGGTCGCAGGGCGGGATGCCGCGACCGAAACCGTCGCGCAGCTCAGCACGACCGTCGGCATGGTGTTCCAAGACCCCGACGCACAGCTCGTGACGGGCACCCTGCTCGACGAGGTCGCCTTCGGCCCCGAGAACCTGCGGATGCCCGTGGACGAGGTGCTCGCCCGCGCCGAGTCCGCGCTGCGGCGGGTGGGCCTGTGGGAGCGCCGCGCCGAGAATCCCGACCGGCTGTCGGGCGGCGGACGCCAGCGACTCGCGATCGCGTGCGCGCTGGCGATGGGGTCACCGCTGCTGGTACTCGACGAGCCGACCGCCAACCTTGATCCGGCCGGCATCGAAGACGTCTATGCGGCGCTCGACGAGCTCGTCCGCACCGACCCGAACCGCGCCGTGCTGCTGATCGAGCACAACCTCGACGCCGCGATCACCGTCACGCGCCGTGTCGTCGTGCTCGACGCGCAGGGGCGGACGGTCGCCGACGGCGCGGTGGACGACGTACTGCGCGCCCGCGCCGCCGAACTGCACGAGATGGGCGTGTGGCTGCCGGTCTCGACCATCGCGGCCCTCCGCCTGCAGCGTGCCGGGTGGCGCTTCAACCGCCTGCCGCTCACGCCCGACGAGCTGCGCGATGCGGTCGCAGCCCCGGCATCCGCGCCTGGTGCTGGCGCCGGCGCCGCGTCGCAGATTCGGACGGATGCCGCAGATTCGGATGATTCCGCCGCCTCCATCCGAATCCGTGAGCAATCTCCGAATCCGGTGACCGGCGCACCGGTCGTCGAGGTGCGGGGACTGACGCTGCAGCGCGGACGCGGACGGCACCGCGCGACGGTACTCCGCGATGTCGACCTCACGATCACGGCGGGCGAGTTCGTCGCCGTCGTCGGCGCGAACGGGGCGGGCAAGACGAGCCTCGCGCAGGCGATCGCCGGTGTCGTGCCGGTGCCGAAGGGCACCGTGCGCGTGGGCGGAGTGGATGCCGCGCGCGCCGACCGCCGCACCCTCTCCCGCCGCGTGGGCTTCGTGTTCCAGAACCCCGAGCACCAGTTCATCGCGCACACCGTCGCCGACGAGATCGCGCACGGCCTGCGTCTGCAGAAGCTGCCGGATGCCGAGGTGGCCGAGCGCACGGCCGACCTGCTGACGCGGTTCGGCCTCGAGCAGAAGGCGCAGCAGCATCCGTTCCTGCTGTCGGGCGGCCAGAAGCGTCGCCTGTCGGTCGGCACCGCGCTCGTCGCCGGCGCGCCGGTGCTCGTGCTCGACGAACCGACGTTCGGGCAGGACCGTGCGCGCGCAGACGAGCTGCTGGGCCTGCTGCGCGAGCTCAACACCGCCGGCACGACGATCGTCGTCGTCACCCACGACATGCAGCTCGTGACCGAGTACGCGACCCGCACGGTGATCGTGGGTGACGGCCGCATCGTCGCCGACGGCACGACCGACGAGGTGTTCGCCGAGGAAGCGCTCATCCTGCGCGCGGGACTGCGGTTGCCGCCGCTCGCGCGTGCACTGCACGACGCGCCGCATCCGCTGCTGGCCGGGCGCACCCGGCTCGCCGACCTGCCCGCGCCGCGCGTCGAGCCCACGGGAGCAGACGCATGAGCGCCGTGACCGCCACCGTGGACACGGTGACGCCCGACCCGTATGCCGCGACCCGACCCGCGCGGGGGTTTCTGTATCGCCTGAATCCGCTCGCGAAAATGGCCGCGCCGATCCCGGCGATGATCGCGCTCGTGTTCGTGCGCGACCTGCAGACGCCGCTCGTGTTCATCGCGGTCGCGTATGCGCTGCTGCTCATCGGCGCACGGCTGTCGTGGCGGATGCTGGCGCTGCTGCTGCTCGCCGTCCCCGCAGCGATCGGCGTGATCGCCCTCGGGATGTCGCTCTGGGCCGACGCGTCGCGAGTCGACCAGTCCTTCGTGCTCCTGCAGATCGGTGAGTGGCGACTGTACGGCGGCGCGCTCATGGTGGGCCTCGCCACCGGTGTGCGGCTCGGCGCGATCATCGCGTTGGCGCTCGTCGCCGGGCTCACGAGCAGCGGTCCCGACATCGTGCGGGCCACGGTGCAGCAGCTGCGGGTGCCGTACCGCGTCGGCTACACGGCGCTGGCGGCCTTCCGGTTCGTGCCGCGCTTCGCGCACGAACTCGACGTCATCCGTCAGGCTCACCGCGTGCGCGGTGCGCACGGCGGGCGTGGTCCGTTCGCGGCCCTCGCACGGTGGTGGGGCTACATCGTGCCGCTGCTGGCGGGCGCGATCCGGCACGCCGAACGGGTCGCCCTCGCGATGGATGCCCGCGCGTTCGGCGCCCACCCCGACCGCACCGAGCGGCACATCGTCACCTTCGGCGCGGTGGATGCCGTGTTCATCGGCGTCTGCTGGATCGGCACCGTCGTGGTGATGTGGCTCGGCTTCCCCTGGACCCTGAACTGATGCCCTGGGTTGACAACCTGGGTCGATGACCTGGGCTGACCGCCCGCCCGACGAAAGGACCCACGATGGCTCGCGCAAGCGCGCTCGTGAAGCCCCCCGCGCAAGACCTGCTGCACCTCGAGGTGCTGCGGACACAGCAGCTCTCGCCCCACTGGATGCGCATCACCCTCGGCGGCGGCGAGATCGAGAAGTTCACGCCCCTCGGGTTCGACCAGTGGTTCCGCATCTTCTTGCCGCTCGGCGGAGATGAGGGGCTGGAGCGCATCCCGGCGAAGGCGAACAAGATCTTCGGGTACCTGAAGTACCTGCGCATCCCCGACGGCGTGCGTCCCGTCATGCGCAACTATTCGGTGCGCGCGTTCCGACCCGCGACTGAAGCCCGTGGGGCCGAACTCGACGTCGACTTCGTGATCCACGGCAGCGGCCCGACGGCCGGGCCCGCATCACGGTGGGCGCAGTCCTGCCGCCCCGGCGAGAGCGTCGTCATCATCGACGAGGGCCTCGGCTTCAACCCCGAGCGCGGCGTCGACCGGGTCGTGCTGGTCGCCGACGAGACCGGCGCCCCCGCGGTCGCATCGATCTGCGCGTCGCTGCCGGCCACGGCATCCGGTGTCGCGATCATCGAAGCGCCCTCTGCGGAAGACGCGCTCGCCTTCGACGCCCCCGCCGGCGTCGAAGTGCGCTGGATCGTGCGCGGCGATGAGAAGCCCGGCATCCTCGCCCTCGACGCGCTGACGGCGCTCGATCTGCCGACCGAGCCGTTCCACGCGTTCATCGTCGGCGAGCAGTCGCTGCCGACCTCTGCCCGCCGCCACCTCGTCGCGCAGGGTGTGTCGAAGGACGCGATCAGCTTCGTCGGTTACTGGCGCACCGGCGCCGCCTCGCCGACCCCCAAGTCTCAGCTTCCCCAGGTATCAACGACCCGCGAAGGAACCCACGCATGAGCCGTGTCTCGACCGTCTACCTGCTCACCTGCGCCGCGATCGGCGTCGCCACGGGCCTGCTCGTCATTCCGGCGACCGCGTTCTCGACCCTGACCTACGCGGCGCTGCCGCCGCTGTCAGCCCTGGCCGCCGGCGCCTGGGTCATCGGCTTCGTCGTCGCAATGCGACTGCTCGAACGCCCGGGTGCCGCGCTGCTCACCGGCCTCATCTCGGGCCTGGTCGCCACGCCGCTGTCGACCACGGGGCCTGCGATCGTTATCACGAACGTCATGTTCGCCGCGTTCATCGAGCTGCCGTTCCTCGTGACGCTGTACCGTCGCTGGTCGCGCTGGCTGTACTACATCGGCGCCGCCGTGCTGACGGTCCTGTACGCGGCGTGGACCGTCATGGCCGCGGACATGCAGGCCTTCCCCGCCTGGGTGCTCGCGCTCTACGTCGCGTGCCTGTTCATCTCGGGCCTCGGCGCCGTCGCCCTCGGCATCCTCATCGCCGACCGCCTGCGCCGCGCCGGCGTCGCGAAACTCGCCCGCCGCCGCCCGGCCATCGAGGTCGAACCGGTCGCCGAACCCGCCTGATCGCAGGGGCTCCGGCCCAGCCGTGCACAACGTCGCCAATCCACGTCCCTGCACCCCGGAACCGGCCCCAACGGCCCGCAACCCGGACGGATTGGCGACGTTGTGCACGCGGCCTCGGGTAGAGACCCGCGGCCACGGGCACACCCTCCGCCACAAACGACGGATGCCGGGGCCCCGCCTGTGGCGGAGTCCCGGCATCCGGTGTGTCAGGTCAGCGCTTGCCGACGATCTGACGCGCGACGAGGTCGCGCATGATCTCGTTGGTGCCGCCGTAGATGCGGTGCACGCGGGCGTCGAGGTAGGCGCGGGCGATGGGGTACTCGGTGATGTAGCCGTAGCCGCCGTGCAGCTGCACGCCCACGTCGAGCAGTTCGGCCTCGCGGTCGGTGGCCCAGAACTTCACCTTCGCGGCCTCTTCGGCGCTCAGCTTCGCGTCCTTGTAGAGCAGCATCGCGCGGTCGATGTAGGCCCACATGACGTCGACGGTGGTGGCCATGTCGGCCAGCTGGAAGCGGGTGTTCTGGAAGTCGGCGATCCGCTCGCCGAACGCCTCGCGGCTGATGACGTAGTCGCGGGTCCAGTTGAACGCGGCCTCTCCGGCGGCGGCCGCTGCGACACCGATCGACAGGCGCTCGAGGGGCAGGTTCATCATGAGCTGGATGAAGCCGAGGCCCTCCTTGCCGCCGATGAGGTTCGCGTCGGGCACGAACACGTCGGTGAACGACAGTTCGGCGGTGTCCCAACCGTGGAAGCCCATCTTCTCGAGGGTCTTGCCGTGGTCGAAGCCCTCCATGCCGTCTTCCAGGATCAGCAGGCTGAACGCATCGGGACGGTTGCCCTCGCCGGTCTTCACGAAGGTGACGACGATGTCGGCGGTCTTGCCCGACGAGATGAACGTCTTCGCGCCGTTGACGATGTAGCCACCGTCGACCTTCTTGGCGGTGGTCTTGATGCCGCGCAGGTCGGAGCCGGCACCCGGCTCGGTCATCGCGAGGGCGCCGAGGATCTCGCCGGTCGCCATACCCGGCAGCCACTTCTCCTTCTGCTCCTGCGTGCCCATGTGTGCGATGTAGGGCACGGCCAGGTCGTCCTGAATGCCGAGGGCGCCGGCGAGCGAGCCGTGCCCGGCGCCGATGACCTCTTCGAGCACGATGGCGCGGTAGCGGTAGTCCTGCAGCATGCCTGCGCCGCCGAACTCTTCGGGAACGGACAGGCCGATGATGCCGGCCTCCCCCGCGGCGAGCATGGTGGCACGGTCGACCTGGCCGTCGGCCTCCCACTGCTTGCGCTTGTCTTCGCTGACGTAGCGCTTCATGAAGTCCTTGACGACGTCGCGGAATGCTTCGTGGTCCTCTTCGTAGATGTCGCGCTCCATGCGCAGACCTCCTCGGTGTGTTTCGGTGAATCCGGCTTGACTCTACGCGCGGACCGCGCCCCGCCGACAGGCGTCTGTGGGATCGGATGCCGCGACGTGCGGCACCGGATGCCGCAGTTTGTGGCATCTCGCCAACGACACCGCGTCAGACGGCAGCGCCGGGCGCCAGGAACCTCCCGACATGGCGGGCCCGGCCCGCTGCCCGAGCCCGGCCCGCTGCCCGAGCCCGTTCACGAAGACGACGTCGGGCACGTCAGTCGAGGTAGTCGGGGGCGGGGTCGAGGCCGAAGAAGTCCTCAAGGGTGTGGAATCCGCCGTCGTGGTAGGCGGCGGCCAGGTCGGTGCCGATGTAGCGCAGGTGCCACGGTTCCCACTCGTAGCCGGTGGTGCCGGTCTGCCCCGACTCGTAGCGCACGATGAAACCGAACCGCCAGGCGTTTTCGGCGACCCAGTCGGCCTGCGCGGTGGAGCCGAACCGTTCGATGCCGCCGCATCCGTTGCTGCATGCGATGACGTCGACGGCGAGGCCGGTCTGGTGCTCGCTGTGCCCGGGCCGCGCGCTCGTGAGGTCGGCGGATTCGCGGCCGAGCGAATCGACGTAGCCGTTGTAGGTGCCGATCTGGAACTCGTACGAACGGAACCCGCTGTTCACGCCGATCGCTCCCACCTCGTTCGCCGCGGCGGATGCCAGCTGCTCCAACGCGTCGGCGACGTCGGCGCGCATGTGACCGCCGCTCGTGCGCTGCACGCCGTCCGCCCTCGCCTGCGGCACGGGCCAGTAGTCGATCGGGTCGAGTGCCTGGTGCTTGTTGACGACGACCCAGATGCGGCCGGCTTCGGCCAGGTCGATGCAGGGCGCGTCGCCGCCTGACACCGCGGTGCGGAACGCGTCTGCGCCGCCGAAGGCTGCGATGACGTCGGCATCCGACCCGCTCTCGAGCGCGTCGGTGACGGCGGACTGTTCGCACGTCGCGTCGGATGCCGTGGTCTCGGCGACATCCGATTGCATGACCGGTGCCGGCAGCGCGGTGATGCCCAGCTCGGCAGCTGCCTGGACGTCTGGTTCTGCGGCATCCGTCGTGCCGATGCGCTCGTCGGGCGCGACCGTCGCCCCGGCGAGCGCGGAGCTGACGGCGACCGACCCGCCGACCGCGAGCACACCCCCGACGATCCACGCGGCGACGCGGCGCGCGCGCTCGGCGCGCCGGCGCTCCACCTGCCGCCGCGCACGGCGCGTCGACGGAACCGGGGAGTCGGGCATGCCCACCATTGTCGCAACCTCTGCCGTGCGGGTGGTCCAGGCGCGACGCACGTGGTCGGTGATCGATGGCGGACTTCGGCGTTATCTTCTGACTTGAGAGACTTTGTCTTGACGCATCTTCGTTTCTTTGTTCTACTAGTGATATGCGGTGGCAAGGGCAGACGGTGGGTGCGATCGACTCGTCCGCCCTGCCCGGGCTCGAAGCAACCGGTGGACTGATCCGCTCCGTCACGACCCCCGAGTTCCAGGGCATGACCTTTCACGAAGTGCTCGCGAAGTCGGCACTCAACCACGTACCCGGGGCGTCCGCGATGCCGTTCGACTGGACCATCAACCCCTATCGGGGCTGCAGTCATGCATGCGTCTACTGCTTCGCACGCGGCACGCACACGTATCTCGATCTCGATGCCGGCCGTGACTTCGATTCGCAGATCGTCGTCAAGGTGAACGTCACCGAGGTGCTGGCACGGGAGTTGGCCAAGTCGACGTGGCAGCGCGAGCCCGTCGCACTCGGCACCAACACCGATCCGTACCAGCGCGCCGAGGGTCGCTACAGACTCATGCCCGGCATCATCGACGCCCTCGCGGGGAGCGGCACCCCGTTCTCGGTGCTCACGAAAGGCACGCTCCTGCGTCGAGACCTGCCGCTGCTGGCGTCGGCGTCCGAACAGGTGCCCGTGTCGATCGCGATGTCGATCGCCGTCGCCGACGAACCGCTGCGCGCAGCGATCGAATCGGGAGCCCCGACGTTCCAGGCGCGGCTCGACACCGTGCGCGCGGCGGCGGATGCCGGGTTCAGAGTGACCGTGTTCCTCATGCCGATCGTGCCGCACCTGACCGACTCGCTGCAGGTGCTCGACGATGCGCTCCGCCGCATCCGCGAAGCCGGCGCACACCGGGTGATCTGGGGCGCGATGCACCTTCGCCCGGGCGTCAAGCCGTGGTTCTTCGGGTGGCTCGAGCAGCATCACCCCGAACTGCTGTCGTCATACCGGGGCCTCTACCCCGGAGCGTCGGTACAGGCACCGAAGGCGTACCGGTCGTGGCTGGGCAAACGCGTGCGGCCGTTGCTGCGCCTGCACCGGCTCGACAGGCGTGAAGAAGACGACATGCCACGGCGCGGCGGTTCGCGGACGCCGCCGGTCTTCACGACCAGGCCGGCTGCCCGCGAACCCGAGCGGCTGTTCTGACTCAACCGGCGGCGCGACGGTGTCGGGGATCAGCGCACTGTCAGCGCGCCAGCGCAGTCAGCAGCGACGTTGCGGCAGCGTCATCGAGTTCGGCGACCACCACATGGAACTCGCATGGCGCGAGTGTAGCGCCGCGCCCGCCCCGAAATGCCGAACCGGCCCCTTCCCGCGCAATGCGGAAGGGGCCGGTCCAAGGTGATGCGGCGGGCTCGACGACCCGCGCGGATCAGGCGTCGACGTCGGCGAGCTGGCGGCCCGAGAGCTCCTCGAGCAGGTCGTCGCCGGGGCGCACGTCTTCGAACGGTGCGTCGATCTCGGCCCGCTGGAGCATCTCGGTCATGCGGCGGCGGCGCTGACGCGTCACCAGCGTGACGACGGTGCCCTCACGACCGGCACGGCCGGTGCGGCCGGAGCGATGCAGGTACGTCTTGTACTCGTCAGCGGGGTCAGCCTGGATCACCAGGTCGATGTCGTCGACGTGGATGCCGCGGGCGGCGACGTCGGTCGCGACGAGAACGCGCACCTTGCCGTCAGTCAGGCGCTGCAGGTTGCGGGTGCGCTTGGCCTGGTTCAGGTCACCGTGGAGGGCGACGGCGGGGATGCCGGCATCCTCCATGTTTTCGGCGACCATCTCGGCGAACGCGCGGGTGCGGGTGAAGATGAGCGTCTTGCCGTCGCGGTCGGCGAGCGAAGCGAGCACCTCGGCCTTGTCGCGGTGGTCGATGACGAGCACGCGGTGGTCGATGGTGCCGGTGTCCTGCGTCTCGCCGGCGACTTCGTAGACGGCCGGGTCGACGAGGAACTCGTCGACGAGCGCCGCGACCTCACGGTCGAGCGTGGCCGAGAACAGCAGCTTCTGCGCGCCCTCTTCGACGAGGCGGAGGATGCGCTGCATCGGCTCGAGGAAGCCGAGCTCGCTCATGTGGTCTGCCTCGTCGAGCACGACGATGCGCACCTGCGAGAGGTCGAGCTTGCCCTGCTCCTGCAGGTCTTCGATGCGGCCGGGAGTGCCGATGACGATGTCGACGCCCTTCTTGAGCGCGCCGACCTGGCGGGCCTGCGGCACGCCGCCGTACACCTGGGTGGTGAACAGGCCGACGCTGCGGGCCAGGCCCTGCACGGTGCGGTCGATCTGCAGGGCGAGCTCACGCGTCGGCGCGAGGATGAGCGCCTTCGGCGAGCGACCGAACTCGCGGCGCTGCCCGGCCTGCGAGCGGAGGATCGATTCGACCAGGGGCGCGCCGAACGCGATGGTCTTGCCCGAGCCGGTGCGACCGCGGGCCAGCACGTCGCGGCCCTCGAGGATGGGCTGGACGGTGGCGGCCTGGATCGGGAACGGCGACGCCGCACCCATCTCCGCGAGGGCCTTCACGATGTTGGCGCCGAGACCCAGGTCTGCGAACGAAGCGGCCTCGACGGTCGCGGCGTCGACGGCATCCGCCTGCAGACGCTCGTGCACGACGTCGACGTGCTCCTCGTGCGCGGCGGCCTTGGCATCCGCGTTCCAGTCGCTTCGGTTGGCGCGCTCGTCGCGACGGGGACGGTCGTCGAACGAACGACGGGGGCGCTCGTCACGGTCGAACGAACGGCGGGGGCCGCGGTCGTCACGGTCGAACGAACGACGCGGACGGTCGCCACGGTCATCACGACGCGGCGCACGGTCCTCAAACGAACGACGGGGGCGCTCGTCACGGTCATCACGACGCGGCGCACGGTCCTCAAACGAACGACGCGGACGCTCGTCACGGTCATCACGACGCGGCGCACGGTCCTCAAACGCGCGGCGCGGAGCGCGGTCATCGCGGTCGTAACTCCTGAAGTTTCGACCCGAATCGCGCTGACCGCCCCGATCCGACCGGTCCGAACGGAAATCTCCGGAGTTGCGCGCGCCGTCACGGACATCACGACGGGGCGCACGGTCGTCGCGGTCGAAGCGACGCGGACGGTCGTCGAACGAACGACGCGGGCGGTCGTCACGATCGAACGAACGGCGCTCGCCACGGTCGGTGCGGTCGAACGAACGACGCTCGTCACGGTCATCACGACGCGGACGGTCGTAGCCCCGGTCGCCCTGCGCGGGGCGGTCACCGCGGTCGGTGCGCTCGAAGCGGCGCACGGCACGCTCGTTGCGGTCGGGGTGCACGTCGGCGCCGCGGGCGTGCGAACGGATGCCGCGGGCCTCGTCGCGGCCGGCACGCTCCTGCGCGCTCCAGCGCTGCTTGCGGGCGGGCGCCTCAGCATCGGCGGCCTTGAAGCCGCGGTGTCCGGGGCTCTTGCTGCCGGGCTTGCCGGCGGACGACTGGCCGGGGCGGCGTTTGGCGTCTTGGAACGAGGTCTTCTTGCCGTAGCGCGGCTCGAAGTTCTGGGCTCGGCCGCCGGCCGGCTTCTTGTTCTTGGGCATGGGTGTGTCCTTTTGGGTTCTCTCGCACAGCAACAGCGCCCGCACACGCGGGCATACCCGGACATCCGTCGGCCGGGGCCGTTCACAGTGATGGTCATGCGCGCCGATCGGCGCTCACCATCGGCCCCTTGGACTCACAAACCCACCCGCGCACGGCGCGGTGTCCAGAGCCGACCGCACCACTCTACCGGTCCGCGGCTGAGAGCATGCCGGGCGGCCTCACAATGGAGGGATGGCCGATCCCATCACCGTCGCGATCGAGCGACGCATCGATCCGGTCCGCACCGCAGAGGCCACAAGCTGGATGCAGGCGGGCACCGATCTGGCAGCGACCTTTCCGGGCTTCCTCGGCTCGGGGTGGGTGCGCGCCGGCGAAGACAGCGAGCGCTGGTACATGCTGTACCGGTTCCGCGACATCTCCACCCTCGAGGCGTGGGAGCAGTCGAGCCCGCGCCGGTGGTGGCTCGACTCGGGCAGCGCGTTCGCCCGCGAGGAGCGCACCGAGCGACGCACCGGCATCGAGGGGTGGTTCGACGCGCCGCTGGGTGAGCTCGTGCAGGCACAGGTGGCGACCGGCAGCATCGCGACGGCGCCGACTGCCCCGCCGCGCTGGAAGCAGGCGGTCGCGATCTGGCTGGGCTTCTTCCCGACGAACGCGCTCGGCACGTGGGGACTCGGGCTGATCCCCGGGTTCGCGGAGCTTCCGCTGGTGGCGCGGGTCGCGATCAGCACGGCCATCTTCACGCCGCTCATGGTCTATCTCGTGCTGCCGTGGGTCACGCGCCTGCTGCGCCCCTGGCTGCACCGCTGAGCCTCGGCATCCAGCCCGCCGCCGCGGCCGCACGAGCGCAGGAGAACTCCCGCAAGCAGGATGATCCGGCCGGGATCGTCCTGCGTCGGTGATTTCTCCTGCGACGGTGACGGGTCGCCGTGTCAGTCGGCGTGCTCGCGCAGCTCGCGGCGGGTGAGCGGGTGGTCGTCGGCGGCCTCGACGGGCGCGGTGGATGCCGGGCGTGCACCGCGGCGGGCGACGCGACGTTCCTTGGCGCCCTCGACGAGGTTGTAGAGCGTCGGCAGCACGAGCAGCGTCAGCACGGTCGACGAGATGAGTCCACCGATCACGACGATCGCGAGCGGCTGCGAGATGAACCCACCGTGGCCGGTGATGCCGAGCGCCATCGGCGTGAGCGCGAAGATCGTCGCGAGTGCCGTCATGAGGATCGGCCGCAGACGTCTCGCGCCACCGGCGATCGTCGCATCGTGCGCCGACAGGCCCTTCTCGCGGTACTGGTTGACGAGGTCGACGAGCACGATGGCGTTGGTGACGACGATGCCGATGAGCATGAGCACGCCGATGAGCGACGCGACGCCCAGCGGAACGCCGGTGACGATCTGCAGCAGGATGGCGCCGGTCGCCGCGAACGGCACCGAGATGAGCAGCAGCAGGGGCTGGCGCAGCGACTTGAAGGTCGCGACCATCACGATGTAGACGATGAGGATCGCAGCGAGCATCGCGAGGCCGAGCTGCCCGAACGCGTCCTGCTGCTGCGAGAGCACGCCGCCGATCTCGGCATCCGCACCGGTCGGCAGGTCGACGTCGCCGAGGGCCTCGGTGACCGATGCCGATGCGGCGTTGAGGTCGTCGGTCGACGGTGTCACGGTGACAGTCGCGGTGCGCTGTCCGCGCTGCGTCGTGATCGAGGTGGGGCCCTGGCTCTCTTCGACGTCGGCGACCTCGTCGAGGCGGATGAGGCCGGCGGCAGAGGCGATCTGCAGGTCGCGCAGCTCGTCGATCGTCGCCGGGATGTCGTCGGCCTGCAGGTAGACGGTCACCGCAGTGCCGTCGATCTCGACCGACCCGACCTGGCGGGGCTGCATCGTGTTGGCGACGAGTCCGCCGACGGCGACCTCCGACAGCCCGCGTTCAGCGGCGGCCTCGCGGTCGACGCTCACCGCGACGTAGGGCAGTGAGGCGGCGAGGTTGCTGGTGACCTGACCGATGCCGTCGGGGTCTTCGAGGGCTGCGACGACGGCATCCGTCGCCTCTTGCAGGGTGTCGCGGTCGGGCGCTGAGACCTCGACCTCGATGTCGCTCGACCCGAAGCCGCCCTGTCCCGCCGAGACCGTGACCGTGCCGACGTCTTCGAGGTCGGCGACCGCCTCCTGCACGGCTTCGCGCACCTCGACCTGGTCGGCGTCGGAGTCGGTCGTGATCGAGTAGGTGATGCCGGCGCCGCCGCCCGAGAACGCGTCGGCGATCGCCGAGCCGCTCGAGCCGACCGAGGTCTGCACGGTCTCGATGCCGTCGACGCCGAGGATCGCGTCCTCCACGATCGCGGCGGCCGCGTCTTCGGCATCCAGGCTGGCGGCCTGCCCGACTTCTTGCGTCACGGTGAAGGTGTTCTGCCCCGAATCGCCGAGGAAGTTCGTCTTCATGAAAGGCGCGAGCGCGACGGTGCCGGCGAGCACGAGCACCGCCAGGCCGAGCGTGATCCAGGAGTGTTTGAGGGTCCACGACAGCACCGGCAGGTACGCCTTCTGCAGGCGCGACGGCGGGGCGTCGGGGTGCTCGGGGTCGATCGCGTTGCCGTCGGCGCCCCGCAGCGGCTTGCCCGGTCGCAAGAACCAGTACGCGAGCACCGGCACGATCGTGAGCGCCACGAACAGCGAGGCGGTCATCGCGATCGTGACGGTGAGCGCGAAGGGCCGGAACAACTCGCCGGTCACATCGCCGACGAACGCGATCGGCAAGAAGACGGCGACGGTGGTGATGGTGGATGCCGTGATCGCCGCGGCCACTTCGCGCACCGCGAGGAGGATCGACTGCGCCTTGTCGGCGTCGCCGACGTAGTGGCGCTTGATGTTCTCGATCACGACGATCGAGTCGTCGACGACGCGGCCGATCGCGATCGTGAGCGCGCCGAGGGTGAGGATGTTCAGGGAGTAGCCGAACGCCTGGATGCCGACGAAGGTGATGAGCACGCTCGTCGGGATGGAGATCGCGGTGACGAGCGTCGAGCGCACCGACAGCAGGAAGACGAGGATGACGAGCACGGCGAAGACGAGGCCGAGCAGCCCCTCCTGCGCGAGCGCCTCGATGGACTGCTCGATGTAGGGGGCCTGGTCAAACACGACCGTGAACTCGACGTCGTCGCCGACGGCGTCTTGCAGGTCGGGGATCGCGGCGGTCACGAGGCGCGACACGTCGACGGTGTTCGCCGCGGGAAGCTTCGTGATCGAGATCGTCAGTGCCGGCTCGCCGTTGACCCGTGAGATGGATGCCACGGGGTCCTGCTCGATGGAGACGTCGGCCACGTCGCCGATCGTCACGAGGTCTGCCGTCAGCTGCTCGGCAGAGCCCGGCACGAGCGGCAGCGCGGCGATCTCGTCAGCCGAGCTGAGCTTCGCGCCGGTCTGCACGGTGAGGGTCTGGTCGCCCTCGGTGACCGAGCCGCCGGGGAACAGGACGCCGTTCTGGTCGAGGGCGTCGGTGATCGCGGTCTGGGTGAAACCGGCAGCGGCGAGCGCCGCCTGGTCGGGCACGATCGTGACGCGTTCGCCCTGGCCGCCGATGATCTGGGTCGCGGCGACGCCGTCGAGGTCTTCGATGTCGGGCAGCACGCTCGCCTCGAGCTGCGACTGGATCGTGCGCTCGTCGTCGTAGCCGGTGACGGCGAGGGCGATGACGGGCAGGTCGTCGATCGAGAACGACACGACGTTCGGCTCGACGCTGTCGGGCAGCTGAGACTCAATGCGGTTGATCGCCTGCAGGATCTTCTGCTCCGCCGTCGCGAGGTCAGTGCCGTAGGTGAACGAGACCTGGATGATCGATGCGTTCGTGGTGCTCGTCGCGATCGTGGATTCGAGGCCCGGGATGCCCTGGATCGCCGTCTCGATCGGTGTCGAGACGTCGTTGTTGACGACGTCAGGGGAGGCGCCGGGGTAGGTGGTCAGCACCGACAGCTGCGGGAACTCGATCGAGGGGATGAGCTCTTGCTTGAGGCTGTTCAGCGCGAGCCCGCCGAAGATCGCGGCGACGATCGTGACGAGGGCGATGAGGGCACGGTTCTTGAGGCTCAGAACGGCGAGGTTCGACACGGGAGACCTTTGCTGCTGCGGACTGCGATGCGGTGCGGGACGGCTCGATACACGGATGTATCCGGGCCATTCTCGCACGGCGTGATGACCGGTCAGCGCGGCAGCAGACCGCCGAGCATGATGCCGATACCGGCGGCCACGACGGCGACGGCGAGCGTGCCGAGCAGGTTGACCCACGCCCAGTCGCGCCGGCCGCGCTGTGCCAACAGCACCGTCTCGACCGACACGGTGCTGAACGTCGTGAAGCCGCCGAGCAGCCCGATGCCGAGGATCGCGAGCCACACCGCCCCCACGACCGCACCCATGCCGGTCAGCAGTCCGAGCAGGAACGAGCCGGTCACGTTGACGACGACGATGCCGACGGGAAAGGCCTCGCGCCGGCCGCGCATCAGCAGTCCGTCGATCACGTAGCGTGCACCCGCGCCCAGTGCCCCACCGCCGATGAGCGCCACCAGTTCGAGTCCGTTCATTCGGCAGCCTCCAGCGGTTCGACCCCGGCGGGGCCGGGATGCGCCCGCCGCCCCGCGGCGCGCCGCCCGAGCGCGAGTCCGAATCCTGCGGCGACGAGCCCACCGAACAGCGAGACGGCCATGAGGGCAAGCCCGACCAGCGGCGCGGCGGTCGAGGTCTGCACGACGTGTACCGCGAACGCGCTGTAGGTCGTGAATCCGCCGAGCACGCCCGTACCGACGAACGTTCGAAGCACCGGATGCCGGTCGCCGAGCAGCCCGACGACCACCCCGAGCAGCAGCGATCCGACGATGTTGACGACGAGGGTGATGGCCGGCACCACGAGGGGGTGCGCACCGGCGGAGAACGGCAGTGTCAATGCGGCGCGCGCCGAGACGCCGATCGCGCCGCCGGCCATCGCCGCCAGCAGTCCGATCGGGGTGAACCACCGTGCGGATGCCACACGCTCACGGTAGGGCCCGATCAGGCGCCGAGCAGGTCACGGATCGCCGATTCCGCCGAGATCGAGGTGTCGAGCACCTCGCCGTCGCGGTAGCGGCGCAGCACGCGCGGGTCGATGTACGAACCGCGCGCGACGGTGGGCGTGTTGCCGAGCCCGGCAGCCGTCGCCTTGACGGCGAGGACGATCGCCCGCGTGCGATCGGCCGGATCCTCCTGCGGGCCGATCTGGGCGAGCGCCTCCGCAGCGAGGATCGTGCCGCGCAACGTGCGGAAGTCCTTGGCCGTGAACCGGCCGCCGGTGACCGAGCGGACGTAGTCGTTGATCTCGCGGGTGCTGAGGGCCACCCGCCGTCTGCCCGTGCGATACGCCAACAGGGGCGAGCGTCCGCGACCGACGGCGAGTTCGGCGACGATCGCGGCCAGGTCGACATCGACCACGCTGAGCGCTTGCGCGGCGCCGCTCTTGCCGGGAAAGCGGAAGGTCACCGTGTTGCCGTCGACCGCGGCATCCCTTCGCAGCAGGGTCGCCAGGCCCCGACTGCCGTGCCGCGCGAAGTAGCGCTCCGAGCCGACGCGGGGTGCGACGGTGTCGAGCATGCGGAACGCCGCCGCGAGCACCCGCTCACGGTCGAGTCCGTCGCGACGCAGCGAGGTCGTCACGCGTGCGCGGGCTGCGGGCAGCGCCGCGGCCAGTCGCAGCGCGCGGGCGAACTTGCCGCGATCGCGGCGTCGCGCCCAGTCGGGGTGGTAGAGGTACTGCGTGCGACCGGCTTCGTCGACGCCGGTCGCTTGGATGTGTCCGCTCTCGTCGGCACAGATCCACACGTCTGTCCAGGCAGGCGGGATCACGAGCGCCCTGATGCGTTCGGCGACCTCGTCTGGCACGCTCGCGCCGTCCGGGTCGACGTACCGGAACCCGCTGCCGGCGCGCCACCGACGAAACCCGAGGTCTTCACCCGGATGCACCCGTTTCAACGCCACCATGCACCCTCCCCTGCCCGCCCTCGTGGCATATGCCGCTTCTGGCATCCGAATTAGCATCTGCGGCAGACCCGCGTCAAGGGGTTGCCGTTGGAGTGTCGGATCTTGCTAGCCTGCCGATGCAACGACCTCCCGCGACCCGCGGGATGGAACGTTCGAGAACGGAGAGCCGCATGAACCTTGCACTCATCATCATCATCGTCGTCGCGATCGTGCTCGCCATCGTCGGCGGGCTCAACACCGCGCTGAACTGGCTGCTGTGGGTGGCGCTGATCGTCGCTGTCATCGCGTTGATCGCCTTCCTCCTGCGAGTCGTTCGCGGGGGCAGCCGCTAGGCCCTCCGCCGTCACAACGAACGATGCCCCCGCCGATGAGGCGGGGGCATCGTCATGCCGTCGTCACGATCAGAGACGAGCGTCGGCGTAGCTGCGCAGGGCATCGCGCACGAGGGTCGCCCCCTCGATGCCGCCGTAGTTCGCCGCGAAGCGCGGGTCTGCGACATACATCTCGCCGAGTCCCGTGACGTAGCCCTTCACGTCGCCGCCGGGCGCGGCCGCAGGGGTACCGGGGATGCCGGTGAGCCACGCGACGTGGCGCTCGGCGAGCGCCTGCGCCTCGTCGGAATCGGGACTGATGCCGCGGGCTGCGGCATCCTGCCAGTCGGCACCGAGCTGCGCCGTGCGCTGCTGCCACGCCGACTTGTCGTCGGCGCTCATGCCGCGCCACCAGGCGTCGCTGTCGGCGTATGCCTTCGCGCCCCAGCGCTCGGTCACCTCGTCTTTGTACGCGGTGTGGTCGAAGCCGTCGAACATGTCTGCTGCCATGAGTCGTTCACCTCCTTTCAAAGCCGTGATGGTCGTTTCCACCGATGCGATCTGCCGCGCGAGGCGATCCTGCTCGTCCCGCAGCCACGCGAGGTGCGCGGTGAGCGCGTGGACCTCGTCGGTGTCGCGGTCGAGGATCTCGCCGATCTGCGGCAGGCCGAGCCCGAGTTCGCGCAGCAGCAGTACGCGCTGCAGGCGCACGAGTGCCGCCTGGTCGTAGAACCGGTAGCCGTTGGCACCGATGCTCGACGGCGGCAGCAGGCCGAGGTCGTCGTAGTGCCGGAGGGTCCGGCTCGTCGTCCCGGCCAGCTTCGCGATCTGCTGAATGGACCATTCCTGTGTCATGCCCACCACGCTAGAGGTTGACGTTGCGTCAAGGTCAAGCGCGCGTTTCGTCTCGCTTCGCTCGCTCAACGACTGGGTGCTTGACAATCTCGAGATATATCGTGTTATCCTCACCAAACGCGATATATCTTGATCGCCCACACACCCAGGAGAACTCATGACCCTCGAGAAGTGGCTCATCCACCCGGGCGAGACCCGAGTGATCGACGTCGACGACATCCGCAAGCTCAAGGTCGGCCTCGTCGGCGGCCAGATCGACGTCGTCGCCCACGACGAACCCGGCATCCGCATCGAAGTCCACAGCGTCAGCGTCAAAGACCTGCGCATCGAAGCCACCGGCGACCAGATCGAAATCGACCACGCCCAACTGCGGTGGGACAACTTCCTCGAAGTGTTCCGCAACTTCGGCGCCGGCGGACCCCAGGCAGAGATCAGCGTCGCGGTGCCCCGCGGCACCGACCTGAACCTCGGCGTCGTCAGTGCCAGTGCACTGGTGTCGGGCCTGACCCGCGGCGCCAAGCTGAGCACGGTCTCGGGCGACCTCATCGTCGACGGACTCACCGGCGACCTGTCGGTCAACGCCGTCTCCGGCGACGTGCAGATCCGCGCACTCGAGGGCGCACTCAGCGCCAACTCGGTCTCGGGCGACATCGCAGCCACCGGTGCACTGCGCAAGGCCTCGGTCGACACCGTGTCGGGTGCCGTGCTGATCGACTCGACCGGCGGCATCCAATCGGTCAGCACCAACACCGTCAGCGGCGCTGCGACCCTGCGCATCGACGAGACACTCCCCGCCAACTACGTCGTCCGCAGCGTCTCGGGCCGCGTGATCGTCGACGGCGAGAAGCACTCGGGTCGCGGCACCGGACCGACCACCAACTACACGGGCTCTCGCGGTGAGCTCAGCGGCACCTTCGTCGACGTGCGCGCCAATTCGGTCTCGGGCGACATCACCGTGCTGCGCCGCACCGATGCGGCACCGGCCGCCGGCGACGAGGGCGACGCCCCGGCCCCCGAGGAGTGGTGAGGATGGCACCCGTCTTCTCGCACGGCGACCTTCGCCTGTACCTGCTGAACCTGCTCGACGAGTCGCCCCGCCACGGGTACGACCTCATGCAGGCGCTGTCGGATCGCACCGGCGGCACCTACACCCCCAGCGCCGGCACGATCTACCCGCGCCTGGCGAAGCTCGAAGAAGAGGGCCTGGTCACCAAGACGACCGACGGTCGCAAGACGGTGTACGAGATCACCGACGCCGGCCGCGCCGAGGTCGCCTCGCGATCCGGCGACCTCGAGGGCATCGAAGCGGGCCTTGCCGACAGCGTTCGGCTCATCGCCGACGGCGTGCGCGGCAGCGTGCGCGAAGCGATGCGCAGTCTGCAGGCAGACCTCGCCGCCGCCGCGCAGGCAGAGCGCGACGCCCCACGCACGACGGCGCGCGACGACGGGTCAGACGGCGACGACCCGCGCGGACTGTCCCGCGAGCAACTGCGCCGTGCGGATGCCGCCCTCACGGCGTTCCGCGGTGAAGTGCGCGCCGACCTGCGCTCGCACGTCGCCCGGGGCGGAAGCCTGTCGGCATCCGTCATCGACGAGCTGACGTCGGCGCTGGACGCCGCCCAACGCGCCGTCACCCGCGCGCTGCGCGGCTGACGCCGTTCACGGCTTCCGCGAACCCACACGATTTGTGCGAGCCCCCACGTTTTGTGCGACCAAAGCGTGAGGGCTCGCGCAATGTGTGTGGGTTCGGCGTCGACACGGCCTCGCGGACGAAACGGCGCTCAGGCCTCGGGCCAGAGGTCCTCGTCGTCGGCGGCGGGCTCGCCCAGCGGCACGACCAGCAGCGGCCGGGCCTGCCGGTGCGCGAGGCGCGCGGCGACCGAACCCGTGAAGAACTCGCGGATCGACTCCCCCAGCCCGCGCTTGCGGGTGCCGACGACGATCAGTCGGGCGTCGGCCTTGTCGGCAAGATGCTTCATGGCCATCGCCGGGTCGCCCACGAGCTGACGCACCGACCAGTCCAGCCCCGAGGCGCCCAGCACCTCTTCGGCGGCGGCCCGCACCTCGGCCAGCTGCGATTCGCCGGCCGCGATGTCGAGATCGATGGGCGCCGAGTGCACGTACCCGTCGGGGTCTTCGTACGTGACGAAACGGGTGACGTCGACGTGCGCGACGATGAGCGGCGCACCGAAGAGCTTCGCGTACCGCGCCGCTTCTTTCAGCACGCGCGGCGACTGGTCGGGGATCACCCCCACGATTACTGCCTGCTGCGGCACCGGTTCAACCGGAGCGGCCTTGGTGAGTGGGTCATCGGCCATGTCGGTCAGTCCCTTCTCGCCCCCGCGACTGGCGCCGGTCCGCGCTGACGGTGAGGGCACCGTGTTATCCTGAATGCTACTCTTCCCGGTTCTCAAACCGGATGTGGATTCTCCGGGCTCAGCGAAATTGGCCCGTGACTCAGAAATGAGGGGGTCTCGCATGGGGCGTGGCCGTCAGAAAGCCAAGCACACCAAGATTGCTCGCGAACTCAAGTACGACACGTACAACGTGAACTTCGGCGCGCTCGAAAAGGAACTTGGTCACCCCGACGACGAACAGTACGTCGACAAGTGGGCCGACGAGTACGACGACGACGAAGACGAGACGTCTTCCACGTCGTCGTTCGAGAAGGCGTAACGCTCAGCTCCACCGACCGTGGCGCTGCTCCCAGTCGTCCTCGATCGTCGTCGGACGCGCCACGATGACTCCTGCCGGGATCGCGATAAGCAGCACGGCGCCCAGCGCGAGCAGCGGCGACAGCGCGGCGACGGCCGACCGCAACGAGAACGCCACGAGCAGCGCCAGCATCCGCCCCTGCCACAACGGACGGGCGACAGCAGCGCCCGTCTCGCCGGTCACGACTCCTGCGAGCCTTCGAGCCAGGCCAGGTACTCCTCCGAGACCGTGCCGGTGATGTAGCGTCCGTCGAAGCAGCTCATGTCGAGGTCTTCGACGTCGGGCGAGCCCTCGAGGATCGCCGCCTTCAGGTCGTCGATCTCTTGGTAGACCATGTAGTCGGCGCCGAGCTCTTCTGCGATCTCGGGGATCGTGCGGCCGTGGGCGACGAGTTCGTGCCGCGACGGCATGTTGATGCCGTACACGTGCGGGTAGCGCACGGGCGGCGCAGCAGATGCGAAGGTGACGCTGGTGGCACCGGCATCCCGCGCCATCTGGATGATCTCTTTGCTCGTCGTGCCGCGCACGATCGAGTCGTCGATCAGCAGCACGTTCTTGCCCTTGAACTCGCTCGACATGGCGTTGAGCTTCTGGCGCACGCTCTTCTTGCGCACCGCCTGCCCCGGCATGATGAACGTGCGGCCGACGTAGCGGTTCTTGTAGAAGCCTTCGCGGTATTCGATGCCGAGCTTGCGCGCCACCTGCATCGCGGCGGGGCGCGAGCTGTCGGGAATCGGCATGACGACGTCGATCGAGCCCTTCGGCGTGTACTTCGCGATCGTCGCCGCGAGGCGCTCGCCCATGCGAAGGCGCGCCTCGTAGACCGAGATGCCGTTCATCTCGCTGTCGGGGCGCGCGAGGTACACGTATTCGAACGAGCACGGCACGAGCTGCGGGTTGGTCGCGCACTGCTTGGTGTGCAGGTGGCCGTTGAGGTCGATGTACACGGCCTCGCCGGGTTCGACGTCGCGCACGACCTCGAAGCCGCCGTTCTCGAGCACGAGCGACTCGGATGCCACCGTCCACTCGTAGCGGCCGTTCTCCGCCTTGCGGGTGCCGAGGATGAGCGGGCGGATACCGAACGGGTCGCGGAAGGCGAGCAGCCCGTAGCCGGCGATGAGCGCGATCGCGGCATATGACCCCTCGACGCGCTCGTGCACGCGGGTGACGGCCTGGAACACCTGGTCGGGGTTCAGGTCGACGCCGTTGATCGTGCCCTGCAGTTCGTTGGCGAGCACGTTGACGAGCAGCTCGGTGTCGGAGGTCGTGTTGAGATGACGGCGATCCTTGCGGAAGAGCTCTTCGGTGAGCTCGCGCGTGTTGGTGAGGTTGCCGTTGTGGACGAGCACGATGCCGTACGGCGCGTTCACGTAGAACGGCTGCGCCTCTTCTTCGCTCGACGCGGCGCCCCGGGTGGCGTAGCGCACGTGCCCGAGGCCGATCTCGCCCATGAGGGCGCGCATGTCGCGGGTGCGGAACGCTTCGCGCACCTGCCCCTTGGCCTTGTGGATGTGGAAGGTGCCGCTGGCTTCGGCTGTGGCAATGCCGGTGGAATCCTGCCCGCGGTGCTGCAGCAGGAGGAGCGCGTCATAGACGTCCTGGTTGACGGGGCCCTGGCCGACGACGCCGACGATTCCGCACATGGGTTGCTGGGGGTTCCTATCCGGTGGGGGTGGTGCTAGTCCGCATAGGTGCCGACCAGGCGCACGGCGCCTCCGTCGACGCCCTTGGCGCCCTGCTCGTAGTCGCCGGCGGGCAGTGCCCCGTCTCCGACGACGCCGACCTGCCAGGTCGCGATGCCCTCTGCGGTGAGGGTGGATGCCGCTTCTGCCGCCTTGTCGGCGGCGACGACGGCGAGGAAGCCGATGCCGAGGTTCCAGGTGCCCTCGGTCTGTTCGAGCTGCAGCCCGCCGATGTCGGCGAGGGTGCGGAACACGGGCGCAGGAGACCACGTCGAGCGGTCGACGTCGACCCAGGTGCCCTGCGGCAGCACGCGTGCGAGGTTCGCCGCGATGCCACCGCCGGTGACGTGGCTGAGCGAGTGCACGCCGTCGCCGAGAGCCTCGACGAGGCGCAGCAGCGGCAGCGTGTAGAGGCGGGTGGGTTCGAGCAGCGCCTCGCCCCACGTCGTGCCGAGGTCGGCGGCCCGGTCGCCGTAGCCGATGCCCGCGCCGGTGATGATGTGACGGATGAGCGAGTAGCCGTTCGAGTGCGGACCGCTGGAGGCCAGGGCCAGCACGACGTCGCCGGGCCTGACGCGGTCGGCGCCGAGGACGGCATCCGCTTCGACGATGCCGGTTGCAGCGCCCGCGACGTCGTAGTCGTCGACGCCCAGCAGGCCAGGGTGCTCCGCCGTCTCGCCGCCGACGAGCGCGGTGCCCGTCTCGGCGCAGCCGTCGGCGATGCCGCGGACGATGTCGGCGATGCGCTCGGGCACAACCTTGCCGCACGCGATGTAGTCGGTCATGAACAGGGGCTTCGCGCCCACCACGACGATGTCGTCGACGACCATGCCGACCAGGTCACGGCCGATCGTGTCGTGCTTGTCGATCGTCTGCGCGATCGCGACCTTCGTGCCGACGCCGTCGGTCGAGGTCGCCAGCAACGGCTTGGTGTAGCCGAGCAGGGCGCTCGCGTCGAAGAGTCCGGCGAAGCCGCCGACGCCGCCGAGGACCTCAGGGCCCTGGGTGCGGCGGACGGCCGACTTCATGAGCTCCACAGCGAGGTCGCCTGCTGCGGTGTCGACGCCGGCTTCGGTGTACGGGTTGCGGGGGTCCGAATCCACACCCCCAGCGTACCGGCCCGCCGCGCCCCCGGATGCCCCCATGACGGCTGCCGAGCACCTGCCACCCGATCCCCTTCTGCGCGTGTCGTCCTAGGATGGCGGCATGGCCGCGTCAGGGGGACCCGAGTGGGTCGTGCGTGAGGATGCCGGGCTGCCGGTCATCGTCGCGCTGTTCCTGCGCCAGGTGCTGGGCATCCGCGCACCCGAAGAGCTGCCGCACCTGCGCGGGTTGCCCCCGGCATCCATGCGCGACAGCGCCGAGCAGGACGAGCTCGAACGCCAATGGCTGGGGCTGTGGGATATCTCGGTCGAACCGCAAGCCCACCCGTCGGCCGTGCCCCTCGACCTCGTCGACGGCTTCGAGACGCTCGTCGCGCTGCCCGTCGAGGGCTACGACGAGCTGAAGGCCGCGATCCTCCCCTTCGGCGCCGAAGCGGTCGCCTACGCCCGCGATGCGCACAAGCGCTACACGGCGCACGCGGCAGTCGGATCGGGAACGTCGTATCGCGCGTACGCGAGCGCCATCGCCCAGCACGAGCGCGCCGTCGGACGCCGAGCCCACTCCTTCGAACTGAACGTGCAGGTGCTGCCGCTGACGCAGCGCGGCGTGTGGTGGATCGGTGCGCTCACGATCGCCGTCACCGACGGGCTGCGCGGGGACGTCGTCGCCTTCGACGCGGCCATCGGCCCCGTCATCGCCGAACTGGCGTAGGCCTACTCGTCGTCGGGCGTGCGGATGCGCTCGTGGCTGATGCGCACGCTGCGGCGGCGACGGCCGACCGTGCGGTCGAGGATGAGCGCCACGGCACCGCCGATCGCGATGCCGATCGGGATGCAGAACAGCAGCAGGAATCCGAACACCTGCCCCTGCGAATACTGCAGGTTCGTGAACGGACTCTTCTCGCCCGTCCCGTCGAACACGAACGTCAGCACGAGCGCGAGCACGACGCCCAGGCCCGCACCGAGCGCCAGGAACACGCCGTAGCGGGGCACGCGCCGAACCTGCGCGTCTTCGATCGGCGCCGGGGGCACGTCGTGCTGGTCGGGCGAGCTCATGGCATCCATTCTCTCACCGTGCGTGGGGTGTCACGGCCGCAGCGGCAGCAGGTGCGAGACGTCGGCCCGCACCCCGGATGCCGCGATGCGACCGGCCGCGACGGCATCGTTCCATGACTCGGCGCCGGTGGCGACGGCGATCCACGTGGCGGCATCGAGCTCGACCACGTTCGGCGGCGTGCCACGCGTGTGCCGGGGGCCCTCGACGACCTGCACCGCACCGAACGGCGGCACCCGCACTTCGACCGAATTGCCCGGCGACTTCTCGACGAGCAGCTGCAACAGGTACCGCACAGCGGTCGCCGTATCGGGTCGGCCCGCCGTGCCGGCGGCCACGGCATCCAGCGCCGCTCGGCCGTCACCCGTCTCGATCCTGCGCGCCATGCGTCCACGCTACGCCGCCCGCGCCGTGCGCAACTCCTCAGTTTCTGTCGCCTGCAGCCGAAGAGACCGGTCCCCGGGCCCCTTCGCGTCGAAAACTCAGGAGTTCGGCGCGGGATGTGGCGGGCACGGGCGGAGTTCGTCACGGGGCGGTGGCCGCTCGGGGTCGTCGGTAGGCTTGCGTCGTGAGAATCCTGGTCCTCGGTTCGGGCGCGCGCGAGCACGCCATCGTCCTCGCACTGCAGGCGGAGAACGCCGGTCACGAGGTGTTCGCAGCCCCCGGCAACGCCGGAATCGGCGCCGATGCGACCATCGTCGCCGGCCTCGACGCGAACGACCCCGCCGCCGTCACCGAATACGCCGGCACGCAGCGCATCGATCTGGTCGTCATCGGGCCCGAGGCGCCGCTGGTCGCCGGTGTCGCCGACGCGCTGCGCACCCGCGGCATCCCGGTGTTCGGCCCCGGCAAGGCGGCCGCCCAGCTCGAGGGTTCGAAGGCGTTCGCGAAGCGGATCATGGATGCCGCGGGCGTGCCCACCGGTCGCGCGGTGCGCGCCCACAGCCGCACCGAGGTCGAGGCTGCGCTCGACGAGTACGGCGCCCCGCATGTCGTGAAGGCCGACGGCCTGGCGGCGGGCAAGGGCGTCATCGTCACCGACGACCGCGCCGCCGCCCTCGCCCACGCCGACGCGTACCTCGGCACCGGCCCGGTCCTCGTCGAGGAATTCCTCGCCGGACCCGAGGTCTCACTGTTCTTCGTCTCCGACGGTGACACCGTGCGGGCGCTCAGCCCCGCGCAGGACTTCAAGCGCGCCCTCGATGGCGACGCCGGTCCGAACACCGGTGGCATGGGCGCGTACTCGCCGCTGCCCTGGCTCGCCGACGACTTCGGCAGCGAGCAGGCCTTCGTCGACGAGGTCACCCGCACGGTCGCCGAACCCGTCATCCGTCAGCTGGATGCCGAGGGCACCCCCTTCATCGGCCTGCTGTACGCGGGGCTCATCCTCACCGACACGGGCGTGAAGGTCATCGAGTTCAACGCCCGCTTCGGCGACCCTGAGACGCAGGTCGTGCTGGCACGGCTGGCATCCCCGCTGTCGCGTCTGCTGCTGTCGGCTGCGGCCGGCACGCTCGAGGACGAACCGGCGCCGGTGTTCACCGACGACGCCGCGATCACGGTCGTGCTGGCCAGCGAGGGCTACCCCGAGGCGCCGCTCACGGGCCGCGCGATCACGGGGCTGGATGCCGCCGAGCAGGTCGAGGGCGTGCACCTCGCGCACGCCGCGACGCTCGAGCGCGACGGTGGCCTGGTTGCGACCGGCGGCCGCGTGCTGAACGTCGTGGCGCTGGGCGACTCGTTCGCCGACGCCCGCGCCGCCGCCTACGAGGCGATCGGTCTCATCGGCCTCGAGGGCTCGCACTTCCGCACCGACATCGCCGCCCGCGTCGCCGAGGACTGACGGCTCAGCGCCGCGGCCCTTCCGCGAACCCTCAGACTTTTCGCGAGCCCTCACGTCCTGTGCGCGAAAACTGGGTGGGTTCGGCGGAAGTGTGTGGGCTCGCGGGCGCCCGGGCTTCGCGGGAGCTCAGCACCGCTGGACGTTCCATGAACAGCACCGCGACGACACCGATCAGCACGACGGCGGCGGGCAGCAGCGTGGCTTGGGCCATCGCGGTCGAGAACGGCGCGGCGATCTGTTCGGCCAGGGTGCCGCCGCTGACGGCGGAGCCGGCGTCATCCATGCCGGGCAGGTTCGCTTCGAGGCGCCCCTGCATGACGGCGGCGATGGCGGCCGAGCCGAGCACCGAGCCGACGGTGCGCAGCGTGTTGTAGACGCCGGAGCCGGCACCGGCCCAGCGCACGTCGAGGTTGCGGGTCGCGGTGGTCGCGAGCGGCCCCCACATGCCGGCCTGCCCGATGCCCATGAGGGCGGCCGGCAGCAGGAACACCCAGATCGGGGTGTCCATGTTCATGAGCGCGGCGTACCAGACGAGCGACGCCGACACCATGAGCATGCCGGGCACGAGCAGGAAGCGCGGGTCGGTGCGGTCGAGCAGGCGGCCTGCGAAGGGGGCGAGGATGCCGGCGCCGAGCGCGGTCGGCACCATGATGAGCGCCGCTTCGGTGGGGGTGAGGCCGCGTGCGAGCTGCGCGAAGAACATGAGCGGCAGCGACATGCTCGCCGCGGTGAACCCGACGGCGGCGATCGCGATGGTGGCGACGGAGTAGTTGCGGTCGCGGAACAGTGCCATCGGCACGAGCGGTTCGCTGCGGGTGCGCATCTGCTGCCATACGAACAGCGCGAACACGGCGACGCCGACGCCGATCAGCAGCGGCACGGAGATCGGTCCCCAGATGACACCCCAGTCGTAGTGCTCCGCCTCTTGCAGGCCGAAGACGACGAGGAACATGGCGACGGCGCTGAGCACGACCCCGACGATGTCGAAGCGGTGCGGATGCGTGGGCAATGCGGGCACGAGCATCCAGGCGAGCACGAATCCGACGATGCCGACGGGGATGTTGACGAAGAAGATCCATTCCCAGCCGAGTCCGTCGACGAGGACGCCCCCGGCGAGCGGGCCGACGAGCATCGCGACGCCCGAGGTCGCGCCCCACAGCCCCATGGCGGCGCCTCGACGGTTGCGCGGGAAGGTGCGGGTGATGACGGCCATCGTCTGGGGCGTCATCATCGCGGCTCCCAGCCCCTGCACAGCGCGCATCGCGATGAGCGTGCCGAGGTCTTGCGACAGGCCGCAGCCGAGCGAGGCGAGCGTGAAGACGGCGAGCCCGATGAGGTAGATGTTCTTCGGGCCGAACCGGTCACCGAGCCGTCCGGTGATCAGCAGCGGCACGGCGTAGGCGAGCAGGTAGGCAGACGTGACCCACACGACGTTGTCGAGGTCGTTGGTGTCGGGGTCGAGCGCCGCCTTGATGGCGGGGTTGGCGACCGAGACGATCGTGGTGTCGACCAGCAGCATGAAGAACCCGATGACGAGCGCCCACAGTGCGCGCCACGGGTTGGGTTCGGATGCCGCGGTGCGGGTGGATCCTGTGGCGGTGGTCTCGGTCATGCGTTCGCCTTTTCACGGTCGGTCGTCGGTGCTGCGTCGCCTGCGATCGCCGCCTGCCGCTGTGCGAGGCGCCGCAGCGGTTGCGCCGGAACACGCGTCCCGGCGCAACGGTGATCACCGTGCGGTGCCGGCGACCGAACCGGTGAGCTTCTCGCCGTATTCGTACACGACGCACTGCACGAGGCGGTCGTCGAGTTCGTTCCAGCCGCTCTCGGTGGGCGTCAGCCACGAGTAGCCGTAGACGGAGGACTCGTAGTCGATCCCGACGAAGCTCTCGAACTCGGCGAAGCAGCCCTCGTCGGCGGCGGTCTCGATGACGTCGCCACCCGGGTACTCACCCTCGTCGAGCGTGAACTCGTGATACACCTCGTTGTCGTGCGGCTCGGAGCAGGGCACGACCGGAATCTCGGAGATCTCGGTGCCGGCCGCCGAGTCGTCGTCGAAGCAGTCGCCGACGGCGAGCGTGAAGACGTCGAGGTCGCCGCCCTCGGTGATCTCGCTCGAGTCCTCGTCACGCACGGCGTTGTCGCCGCCGAGTGCCTGCTCGATGACCGAGCATCCGCTCAGCATCAGTGCGGTTGCCGCGGCGGCTGCGATCAGTGCCGCGATCTTGCTGTTTCCCATGTGATCCCCCCGGAATCGTTTGACTGACTGGACGTACAGTCAACGTATACACGGATGCTGCGACCTGCGCAACGTCCTCATTCCACGGCTGTGCCGGTTGCGCGCAGCCGCCCCTCTGCCGCCGCCGAGCCGGCGGGTGCAACGCCGAGCCCGTAGTGGTGCAGAATCCATAGCCGAGCCGCGTCGAGCGGGTAGCTCTCGCCGGAGATCGACCGCTTCGCGACGACCCCTTCGAGCAGACTGCGCAGCATGACCGCCTCCAGCGCCGGGTCTGCGGCGCCGCGCTCGTCGAAGATGCGCCGCAGCGCGTCTTCGGCGACGGCCAGCCCCTCGGCGTGACGCTCCTCGACCTCGGCGAAGATGTGATGGGTCGACGGCTGCACGGCCAGCGAGAGCGCGATCCGATGGCGCGGCAGCATGTTCGATGTCGCATCCAGCGACAGCTCGATCACCGCACGCAAGCGCTCATCGGCATCCCCCTCGAGGTGCGCCAGCCGCTCGACGTCGGCGAGCCATTCCTCGAGCACCGCCTCGACGAGCTGCTGCTTGCCGCCGAAGTGATAGCTCACGAGTCCCTGCGAGACCCCGGCCCGCGCGGTCACGTCGGCGACGCTCGCGTCGTGGTACCCCTTCTCGGCGAACACCTCGAACGCGGCGCCGACCAGGCGTGCGCGAGACTGCTCGCGGATGATCCGATTCTGTTCCTCGGTGCGCGGCATTCGACCTCCCCGCACACATCCTGCCGCTGAACCGCGCTTCAGTCCAGCGCGGTCGAAGGATCGGCCGCGCGCGGTCGATAATGGGCGGGTGACGGATGCTGCGACCACCCTGCCCGGCTGGACCCACACCTACTCCGGAAAGGTGCGCGACCTGTACCTGCCCGAAGGCGAGACGATCGAGACCGCCGACCGGATGCTGGTCGTCGCAAGCGATCGCGTCAGCGCCTTCGACCACGTGCTCGACCCCGGCATCCCCGGCAAAGGCGCCCTGCTCACGGCCCTCAGCCTGTGGTGGTTCGACCAACTCGCCGGCGCCGACGGCGGTCTGCCCATCGCCAATCACCTCGTGCCCGGCGCGACCCCGCCCGCCGCGGTCGCCGATCGCGCGATGATCGTCAAGGCGCTCGACATGCAGCCGATCGAGTGCGTCGTGCGCGGCTACCTCACGGGTTCTGGCTGGGCCGAGTACCAGGCATCCGGCACCGTGTGCGGCATCGCCCTGCCCGATGGGCTTGAGAACGGCGACCGGCTGCCCGAACCGATCTTCACCCCCGCCTACAAGGCGCCGCTCGGCGAGCACGACGAGAACATCTCGTTCGCGCAGGCCGTCGAACTCGTCGGCGCCGACCGTGCCGCGCAGCTGCGCGATGCGTCGCTCGAGATCTACCGCCGCGCGGCCGCGACCGCCGAGGCGAAGGGCCTCATCCTCGCCGACACGAAGTTCGAGTTCGGCCTCGACGACGCCGGCGTGCTGACCCTCGCCGACGAGGTGCTCACGAGCGATTCGTCTCGGTACTGGGATGCCGAGGCCTGGCGCACCGGCACGACGCCGGCCGAGCGCATGGCGAGCTTCGACAAGCAGATCGTGCGCGACTGGCTCGCCGCGGCCTGGAACAAGCAGGGCACCCCGCCGGCCCTGCCTGCCGAGATCGTCGCCCGCACCGCCGACAAGTACCGCGAACTGCTCGACCTGCTCACCGCCTGACGCGCTCGTCGCCCCCGTCGCTGCCGGGCACTCAGCGGTTTCCCAGCTACGCTGATGGCAGGCACCCCCACCCCCCCTGAGGAGCACACCCATGCCCGTTTGGTCCCTGCACGGCGACGGTCGCCGCATCCAGCCCGACGCGGTCGTCAAGCCCAGCGAGCGCCTCGGCTGGGGTTCGACGATCGCGATCGGCGCCCAGCACGTCGTCGCGATGTTCGGCGCGACGTTCCTGGTGCCGCTGCTGACCGGCTTCCCGGTCTCGACGACGCTGCTGTTCTCGGGCCTCGGCACGATCCTCTTCCTGCTGCTGACGCGCAACAAGCTGCCCAGCTACCTGGGGTCGTCGTTCGCGTTCATCGCGCCGATCACCGCGCTCAACGGCGGGCAGGCGCTTGAGACGCCCGAGCAGATCGGGCAGGCGCTCGTCGGCGTCTTCATCGCCGGTGTGCTGCTGGCCGGTGTCGGCTTCCTGGTGCAGGCCACCGGAACCGGCTGGATCGAGAAGCTCATGCCCCCGGTCGTCTCGGGTGCGATCGTCGCGCTCATCGGCCTGAACCTCGCGCCGGTCGCGTGGCAGAACTTCCAAGCGGACGCACTGCTGGGCACCGTCACGCTCGTGGCCTGCATCCTCTTCGCGGTGCTGTTCCGCGGATTCCTCGGCCGCATCTCGATCTTCCTCGGCGTCGTGGTCGGCTACATCGTCGCGGTGCTCATGGGCAAGGTCGACTTCACCGCGGTCGGCGAGCTCGTCGAGCAGGGCAAGTGGTTCGGGCTGCCCGAGTTCCACCTGCCGTCCTTCGCCGACCCCGTCGCGTGGGGGCTGCTGCCGATGTTCCTGCCGGTCGTGCTCGTGCTCATCGCCGAGAACGTCGGGCACGTGCGCGGCGTCGCGACCATGACGGGCGACCCGTCGATCAACCAGCGCACCGGCCGCGCGCTCGTCGCCGACGGTGTCGCCACCACGATCGCCGGCGCCTTCGGCGGCTCGGGCACGACCACCTACGGCGAGAACATCGGCGTCATGGCCGCGACCCGCATCTACTCGACCGCCGCGTACTGGGTGGCCGGGTCGATCGCGGTGCTGCTGTCGTTCTCGCCGGTCGTCGGGCAGATCCTCTTCACGATCCCGAACGGCGTCATCGGCGGGGTGACCACCGCGCTGTACGGCCTCATCGGCGTCATCGGCATCAAGATCTGGGTCGACAACCAGGTCGACTTCTCGCGCCCCGTCAACCAGTACACGGTCGCCGTCGCGTTCGTCGTCGCGATCGCCGGATTCACCATGACGTGGGGGCAGCTGCAGTTCGGCGGCATCGTGCTCGGCACCCTCGCCGCGCTCGCGATCTACCACGGCGGCAACGCGATCGCCCGCTGGCGCAAGACCGGCGCCGACGACGGCGGCCCCATCGTGCCGATCGGCCAGCTCGGCGGCGACGTCCAAAAGGACTGACCCCGGCATCCAATCTCGTCGAGTATCCAAGACACGCGCATGCTCACCTCCGCACATCCGCGCGTTCTGGACACGCGACGGGAATGGCCGGAACCCGCGGCGCGTTGTGCATGCGTGTGAGTGAGCTTCAGGAGCGGTTGGCGTCAGCGACCTCGATGGGCGCGGTGACGCTGCTGGTCGGCGACCTCGACGCGCAGACCGCGTTCTACCGCGACGTCGTGACCCTGCAGGTGCTGGATGCCGCGGGCGACACGGTCACGCTCGGCCGCGCCGGGCGGCCCCTCGTCGTGCTGCGCCACGAGCCGTCGCTGCGTCACGCCGCGCCGGGGTCAGCGGGACTGTTCCACACCGCGATCCTGTTCGAGTCGCAGGCAGCCCTCGCGGCAGCGCTCTACAGCGTCGCCCAACGCGCGCCGCAGACCTTCACCGGCAGCGCCGACCACCTCGTCAGCCAGGCGTTCTACCTCACCGACCCCGAGGGCAACGGCATCGAGCTCTACTGGGACCGCGCCCGCACGGAGTGGTCGTGGACGCACGGCCAGGTCGAGATGGCGACCCTGTACCTCGACCCGAACGCGTTCCTCGGCGAGCACCTGACCGAGGCTGCAGCCAACGGCGCGACGGCGACGGATGCCGCGACCATCGGCCACGTGCACCTTTCGGTCGGAGATGTCGCGTCGGCGCGCGCGTTCTACGTCGACGCGCTCGGCTTCGACACGACCGCCGAACTCGGCAATCAGGCGCTGTTCGTCAGCGCCGGCGGCTACCACCACCACATGGCCATGAACGTGTGGAACTCGCGCGGCGCCGGCCCCCGCATGCCCGCACTCGGCCTCGGCCGCGTCGATCTCACCCTGCCCGACGCCGACAGCCTCGGAGCGCTCGGCGAGCGGCTGTCGCACCACGGCATCCGCACCCGCGACGACGGCCGCACCCTCGCGTTCGACGACCCCTGGAACAACGCCCTGCACGCGACCGTCGCCTGAGCGGCGCGGCGCGGGTGCCAGGTCAGGACGAGTCGCGCACGATCAGCTCGGTGTCGAGGATGCTGACCTGCGGCGGATGGTCACCGGCGAGCAGCGCGATCAGCACATCGGCCATGCGCTCGCCCTGCGCGCGGGAGGGCTGACGCATGGTGGTGAGCGCGGGCGTACTGCTGACGGCCATCGGCGAGTCATCGAAGCCGACGACGGCGACGTCTTCAGGCACCCGTCGGCCGAACCGGGTCAGCGCGGCCAGCGCTCCGCGCGCCATGAGGTCGCTGGCGACGAACACGGCGTCGAACGGCTGTCCGCCGTCGAGAATCTCCTGCATCGCCGATGCGCCGCCGTCGACGGTGAAGTCGCCGTCGGCGATCGGCCCCTCCGCCAGTCCGGCATCGGCCAACGCGGCACGGTACCCGGCGAGCCGGTCGATACCGGCAGGCATCGTGGCGGGTCCGGTGATGGTCGCGATGCGACGACGGCCCCGTTCGATCAGGTGCGCGGTGGCGATGTGGCCACCGCGCACGTTGTCGACATCGACATAGTAGGCAGCGTCGCGTGGCTGCACGGGGCGCCCGCCGTACACCACCGGCACGGCCGCTGCGATGCGGTCGATGAACGCGTCGCTGGTGTGGTGCGACACGATGATCGCCCCGTCGACGGCGCCGCTGCGAACGTACGCCGATGTCTTGTCGTGCGGATCGTCGCTGGCGATCATCAGGTTGAGCACGTACTCGGAACGGCTGATCCGGGCGTTGATGCCGGTGACGATCGACGCGAAGAACGGGTCGCCGAACACTCGCGCGGCGTCTTCGGGGACGACCAGTGCGATCGCGAGGTTCGCGCGGCTCGCGAGGGAGCGCGCGGCACGATTGGGCACGTAATTCAGGTCGGCGATGGCCCGTTCGACGGCGGCGAGAGCCGCCGGGCTGACCCCCGTGGAACCGTTCACCACACGCGACACGGTCGAGCGCGAGACTCCGGCCGCCGAGGCGACCTCCTCGATCGTGACCGTGCCGCGGAGGGCGGCAGTGCTCATTCGTCCTCCGTTCCCACGCCTCCCCCGCTCGCGAGTGCGACGTCGATGGCGCGTGAGGCGATGACTCGAGCGTACTCGTGGCCGGAGTCCTTGATCGTCCGCTGCTGGGTGTCGTAATCGACGCGCACGATGCCGAACCGTTTGGCGTACCCCCAGGCCCACTCGTAGTTGTCCAGCAGCGACCAGTAGAAATAGCCGCGCACGTCCACGCCGGTATCGAGCGCATCCACGATCGCGCCCAGGTGGCGGCGCACGAACTCGGTGCGCTCGGGGTCGGGCACCCGCGTGCGCCCCTCGGCGGTCACCGGCTCGTCGTCGTAGGCGGCGCCGTTCTCGGTGACGTACAGCGGCACACCGGCGGCCGCCGTGTAGTCGCGCTGCACGCGTTGCAGCAGTGCGGTCAGGCCTTCCGGCTGCACCTCCCAGTGCATGCTGGTGCGCGGCAGGCCCCGCTCGTGCCAGTGGATGCCCTCGTGCGACGGGAACGGCGAGCGCACCGGCCGGTCGGTCGGCGCGTCGCCACCTGCGGGTGGCTCAGCCGGCGCGCTGCCGCCGACGTACTCGCCGTGGTAGTAGTTCACCCCGAGGGTATCCAGCGGTGTCGAGATCGTCTCGAGGTCTGCCGGGCGAACGGCGTGCTCGAAGGCGGCGACCGCATCGGGCTCGACCGCGCGGATGTCCTCGAGCACGTCGGCGGGGTAAGAGCCGCGGAAGATCGGATCGAGGAACCAGCGGTTGTACTGTCCGTCGATGCGCCGCGCCGCGTCGAGATCGCCGGCATCGGTGGGATCGACGGGGTCGGCAACGGTGAGGTTGAGGGTGAGCCCGAGTTTCAGTGACGCGTCGCGGGCACGCAGGTTCTGCACGATCTGCCCGTGCCCGAGCAGCAGATGGTGCGATGCCAGCATCCCGTCGCGCACGCTGTACCGCCCGGGAGCGTGGATGCCCGCGGTGTAGCTCAGAAACGACGAGCACCACGGCTCATTGAGGGTCGTCCAGTTCGCGACGCGGTCGCCGAGCGCGTCGTGCACGTCGAGCGCGTACTCGGTGAAGCGGTCGGCGGTCTCACGGGCGGTCCAGCCGCCGCGCTCCTCGATCGCCTGCGGCAGGTCCCAGTGGTAGAGCGTCAACCAGGGCACGATGCCGGCGGTGAGCAGTTCGTCGACCAGCCGCGAGTAGAAGTCGATACCGGCGGGGTTGACCGCGCCGCCGTCGGGCCGCACCCGCGACCAGGACACCGAGAACCGATAGGTCTGCAGACCCAGTTCGGCCATCAGGCGCACGTCATCGCGATACCGGTGGTAGTGGTCGCACGCGACGTCGCCGTTGTCGGCGTCGATCACCGCGCCCGGCACGCGGCTGAACGCATCCCAGATCGATGCGGTGCGGCCGTCCTCGAAGGCGGCGCCCTCGATCTGATACGCGGCAGTGGCCGCCCCGAACAGGAATCCGGGCGGGAACGGGCGGGGTGGGTGCGACGACATATCGACGTGATCCTCTCGACGTGCAGGGGGGATGCGCGCGGCGGCCCCAGCGAAGGTTATCCCTTGACGGCTCCGGCCATGATGCCGCTGACCAGCTGCTTGCCCGCGAACACGAACAGGATCAGCAGCGGAATGGTCGACAGCAGCACGCCAGCCAGCACGATCGAATAGTCCACGAAGTGGTTGGACTGCAGCAGCGACAGCGCCACCGGCAGGGTCGGGTCCTGCCGGTCGAGCACGATGAAGGGCCAGAAGAAGTTGTTCCACGCGGTCACGAAGGTGAACAGGCCCAGCATCGCCGCGGCGGGGCGGGCCGCGGGCATCCCGACCGTCCAGAAGGTGCGCAGCGAGTTCGCGCCGTCGACCCGGGCTGCCTCGATCAGCTCATCGGGCACCGACTGACGCAGATACTGCGTCATCCAGAACACCCCGAAGGCGCTGGTGAGCGACGGGATGATGATAGCGCCGATCTCGCCGGTCCATCCGAGGTCGGAGAACAGGATGTACAGCGGCACGACGCCCAGCTGCATGGGCACGGCCATCGTCGCGACCACGAACACCAGCAGCGGACCGCTGCCACGGAACCGCAGCTTGGCGAAGGCCCATCCGGCCAGGGTCGAGAACACGACCACCGAGAGCGCGATGAGTGCCGAGCTGTAGATGGAGTTCCACAACGCACGCCAGAAGTTGACCGCCGGGTCGCTGACCACGGTGGCGGCGTTCGCGAGGAAGTTGCCCCCGGGCCACCACGACATGTCGGGGTCGTTCAGCGTCGAGGCATCGCCGGAGCCGATCAAAAGGGACCAGTAGAACGGGAACAGTGAGCCGATGAGCACCATCACCAGCGCGAGGTAGACCCAGAACCCGGCTCGCCGGCCGCGGATGCGCACCGTGCGCGAACCGGTTGCCGGTCGTGCGGGGGGTGTGGTGGTGTCGGTTGCGGTGACCATCAGCGGCTCCCCTCGTCCCTGACGAGTGTGCGGGTGGCGACGAGGTTGATCAGCCCGATCACCAGGATGATGAGGAACAGGATCCACGCCAGCGCGGCGGCGCGACCGAAGTTCCATTCGCCCCAGCCGATGTTGTAGAGGAACAGGGTGATGGTCAGCCACTGCTGAGCCGAGCCGCCCTGGCCGGTGTTGTCGAACATGCGCGGCTCGTCGAAGATCTGCAGGCCGCCGATGGTCGAGGTGATGATGACGAAGATGAGCGTCGCCTTCAGCGACGGCAGCGTGATGCTGAAGAACTGGCGCATCGCGCCCGCGCCGTCGACGGTGGCCGCCTCGTAGTAGTCGCGGGGGATCGCCTGCATCGCGGCGAGCAGGATGAGGGTGTTGTAGCCGGTCCAGCGGAAGTTGACCATCGTGGCGATGGCGATGTGGCTCCAGAACGGGTCCTTGTGCCACGGGACCGCGATGCCGAACCAGTCGGTGAGCAGGTTGTTCACGAGACCGTGGTTGTCGCCGAACATGTTCGAGAAGATCAGCGCGACGGCGACCGGCGCCATCACGAACGGCACGAGCACGCTCATGCGCCAGAAGGTCTTGGCTCGGATGTTGCGGTCCAGCAGCACGGCGATGAACACGGCCGCGATCAGCTGGGGGACGCTGGAGAGCAGGAAGATGCTGAACGTGTTGCGCAGCGCCGTCCAGAACTGCGGATTCGCCAGGATCCATGCGTACTGGTCGAAGCCGACGAACTCACCGGAGTTGCGCACCAGGTCCCAGTTCTGAAACGAGATCGCGGCGGTGAACACGATCGGGAACAGCCCCACGATCGCGAACATGATGAAGAACGGTGAGATGTACAGGTAGGGCGAGACTTTCAGATCCCACTTGCTCAACCGCTGTGAGAACGACAGCACGCGTGCGGGTCGCGTGGGCGTCGGCGGCGCGGCGGGTCGGCCGGACGGACGGGTGTCGGTGGCTGTCACGAGAGTGCTCCGGGTCGGGTCGTACGGGCGGGCGAACGCCCGGGGGTGGTGCGCGCGGCGCAGTGGGCGCGCGCACCACCCGGTCGGGCGGTCGGTGTGGTCAGAGCGCTTCGACCTCGGCGACCCACGTGTTCCACGAGGTCTCGGCGTCTTCGAGGCCGTCGAACACCCGGTTCACCGCGTTCTGCAGACCGTCGTGGTACGTGAAGTAGTTCTCGTCCTTGTACGGCGCCACCGTCACGGCATCGGCCCGGCTGCTGAGGATCTCGCCGGTGGGCGCGTCGTTGAAGTAGGCGTTGGTCGCAGCGGCCAGTTCGTCACCCTCCAGCGCCTCGGTCTGGCTCGGGAAGGTGCCCGCGCTCTCGAACGCCTGCATCTGCTGTTCCGGCGCCGTGAGCCAGTCGGCGAGCGCGAGCGCCGCCTCGACGTTGTCGCCGTCGGCCGGCACCGTCAGGTACGAGCCGCCCCAGTTGCCGCCACCGCCCGGGAAGACGTCGGCGATGTCCCAACCGGCGACCTCCGGTGCGCCGCCCTCGATGACACCGAGCATCCATCCGGGGCAGAGCATCGCGGCGAACTCGCCACCGGCCATCGAGGCGAACCAGTCATCGCTCCACTGACCGGAGTATGCCGAGTTGGGGATGGCCCGCTCCACGACGAGTTCGTAGGCAGCCTGGATTTCGGGGTTGGTGGTCGCGATGACCGTACCGTCGGCTTCGGTGTAGGTGTACTCCATCTGGTTGACGATGCCCTGCAGCACCGAGTTGGCGGAGTCGATCATCGGCTGGCCGGTGGCCTCGCGGTATTGATCGGCCACGTCGAGGAAGTTGTCCCAGTCGCCGTCGAAGAGCGCCGCGACCTCGGCACGGTCGGACGGCAGCCCGGCCTCGGCGAACAGGTCGCTGCGGTAGCAGACGGCCTGCGGTCCGATGTCGGTGCCGAATCCGACGAGCCTGCCATCGGCGTCGGTCGCTGCCGCCTCCTTCCAATCCAGCCAGCGCCCCTTGACGGAGTCCGGGGCCTCGGCGAGCAGATCGCTGTACTGCATCGCCTCGGCGAACCAGTCGATCTCCACGGCCTCGACGTCGGCGAGACCGCCCTTGCCGAGCTTCTGGAAGTAGTTTGCGCGTGCGTCGCCCGACTCGGCGGCGCGGTTGTGCACGATCGTCACGTTCGGGTGGTCGTCCATGTACTGCTGCAACAACTCGTCGGTGTAGCCGAAGTCGTTGAACGTCGCCAGGGTGAGTTCGATGGGCTCGTCCGGATCGGCATCCGGCGTTGCGGCGGTGTCGCCGCCGCCGCAGGCCGACAGGGCGAGCGCGGAGACGGTGACGGCGCCGACGGCGAGGCCGGTTCGACGCAGGGCTCGGGTGTTCACAGGTCACTCCTTTGTGGTGTGGGCGGTGCAGGTGACCACGGTTGGTTCGCTGCCACACCCCTCGTGGGAGCGCTCTCATCGTGGTGGTGCCGACGCTACGGGAGCGCTCCCACGGTGTCAAGGGTGCACCGCCGCCACGTGGGTCACGCTTCGATCACGGCACTGGCACGTGCGGCACGCCGAACCCGTGATCGCGCCGGCAGCCGCCGCCGGGCGGACGGATTGCGGCGGCACCGGGCAGACGGTGCGCCGCGGCTAGACTGGACGCGAATCCCATCCGCGAGTCCCGGAGTCTTTCATGCCCACCATCGTCGTCGACGTCATGCCCAAGGCCGAGCTGCTGGATCCGCAGGGAAAGGCCGTCGCCGGAGCCCTGACCCGTCTCGGTCACGCCGGCATCGACGGTGTTCGCATCGGCAAGCGGTTCGAGCTCACGGTCGAGACCGCCGACGAGCAGACCCTCGCCGACGTCGAGAAGATCGCGGCCGAGATCCTCTCCAACTCGGTCATCGAAGACGTCGTCGGCATCGAGGTCGTCGAGTGACCGCGCGCGTCGGGGTCATCACCTTCCCCGGCTCGCTCGATGACGGCGACGCGCAGCGCGCCGTCCGCCTCGCGGGTGCCGAGCCGGTCGCGCTGTGGCACGGCTCGCACGACCTCGACGGTGTCGACGCGCTCGTGCTGCCCGGCGGGTTCAGCTACGGCGACTATCTGCGTGCGGGCGCCATCGCGGCCGTCGCGCCGATCATGACCGAAGTGAAGGATGCCGCATCCAAGGGCATGCCGATCCTCGGCATCTGCAACGGCTTCCAGATGCTCGTCGAGGCGCACCTGCTGCCGGGCGGTCTGATCCGAAACGCCCACCAGCAGTTCATCCGCCGCGACCAGCGCCTGCGCGTCGAGAACGCGTCGACGGCGTGGACGAACGGGTTCGACGAGGGCCAGGAGATCGTCATCCCGCTCAAGAACGGCGACGGCGGGTTCACCTGCTCCGCCGAGACCCTCGCACGCATCGAGGGCGAAGGCCTGGTCGCCTTCCGCTACCTCGGCGTCAACCCGAACGGGTCGCTCGACGACATCGCCGGCCTCACGAACGAGCGCGGCAACGTCGTCGGCCTCATGCCGCACCCCGAGCACGCAGTCGAACCCGGATTCGGTCCCGACACTGCCGAGGCCATGCGCTCCGGCGTCGACGGACTCACATTCTTCACGTCTGCCGTCGCGTCGCTCGCGGCATCCGTCGCCTGACCCGCGCTCGGCCCGCGAAAAACCACAGCCGACGCGACGCACCGCGCGTGCGGTGATTTCTCGCGCAGATCTGGTTTCTCGCGCTCAGGTGCCCGCTGGCCGGTCGATGTCGGCGCCGTGCCACAGGTCGGCGCACTCGAGGCTGCGCGCCCCGTGCGCCGCGAGGTAGTCGCCGGCACCGCGGTCGCCGCGCACGCTCGCCGCAACCGAGTGCCAGTGGGCACGCCCGATGAGCACCGGGTGCCCGGGCGCGCCCAGGTAGACGGCGCGCGCGAGGGATGCCGCCGTCGCACCGGCCGCGACCCTGGCGACCACCGCGGCCGGCAGGTCGGGGGTGTCGACCGGCACGATCACCGCCGCGTCGGCGTCGGTCGCGTCTGCGGCACGCAGCGCTTCTCGCAGCGACTCCGCCATGCCGTCGCGCCAGCGCGGCACCTCGACGACGTCGGCGCGTGCCGGCACCAGTCTGCTCGCGCGGTCGCGCTCGGCGCCGAGTGCGACGAGGACCGGATCGCATCCTGCGCCGCGCAGCGCGGCGACCGCCCGGTGCAGCCATGGCGTGCCGTCGTCGCAGCTGACGAGCGCCTTCGGCAGCCCGTAGCGGGTGCCCGCCCCCGCGGCGAGCACGATCCCGACAGTGGTCACGACGGTGCGACCCCGCACGCGACGCCAGGTGCCGCAGCGACCGTCAGACCGGCGTGGTTGCCGTGGATCGGACCGGTCCGCTCCCGCAATGGCGAGCCGCTCCCGCCGCGCAGCACCGCCACGATCTCGGCGAGGATCGACAGCGCGGTCTCGTCGGGGGTGTGGCCGCCCAAATCGAGCCCGATGGGCGAGCGCAGCCGCTCCAGATCTCGCGACGCGACACCGGCCCGCGCCAGCCTCGAACGCCGATCGGCATCGGTCGACCGCGACCCCATCGCCCCGACGTAGCCGGCGGCGGAGCCCAGGGCGACCGTCAGCGCGGGCTCGTCGAGCTTGGCATCGTGACTGAGCACGCACACCGCGGTCCGCCCGTCCAGCTCAGCCCCGCGCAGGTAGGCGTCGGGCCACGCGGCGACGAGTTCGGCGCCGGCGAACCGGTCGGGCGTGAGGAACGCGGTACGCGGGTCGACGACGGTGACGCGACGCCCGGTCGCGATCGCGAGCCGGCTGAGCGCGACGGCGAACTCGACGGCTCCGACGATGATCAGTCGCGGCGGCGAGCCGACCCCGACGCGCAGCACCCGCTCGGGCGGGCGGTCGCGCTCGTGCAGCACCTCGACCACGGCGGCATCGGGTACGCCGGGGTCTGCCGTCACGACGACGGGGCGACGCGAGGTGCCCGCCTCCAGCGGCAGCGTGAGCGTCGCGGGCATGCCTGCCCGCTCGCGCCCTTCGAGTAGGCAGAGGGCCCCGGCCAGGTCGCCGTCGGGCTCGACGAGCTGCACGACGACCTCGATCGATCCGCCGCACATGAGCCCGACTTCGAACACCGCATCACCCGCGATGCCGAAGTGCAGTGCACGGACTGCGCCGTCGTCGAGGCACTCCAGCGCCGCGGCCGCGACGGCGGATTCGACGCAACCGCCCGAGACGTTGCCGGCGATGCGACCTTCACCGTCGACGATCATCGCCGCGCCCACTCCGCGGGGCGCGCTGCCTGCGACGTCGACCACCGTCGCGAGCGCGAACGGCCGCCGCTCCCGCACCCAGTCGGCCGCGATCGACAGCACCTCTCTCATGCGGCAACGCTAAACACGTCGTGTTGCCGCCCTGTTGCCGCCGCGTGAAACACCGTCGAAACTCACGTCTGTTTCACTCAGACCTCTCGCCGGCACCCGACCGGCGAACGGAGGCGACATGGACATCACATCGGTGACCGCGTACCGCGTCGCCAGGACGCGCGACGACCTCGCGCTCGCCCACGGAGAGACGTTCTTGGCGGGCGGTTCATGGTTGATGAGCCAGCCACAGCCGCACGTCTCGGGCTTCGTCGACCTGACCGGCCTCGGTTGGGACGAGGTGCACGCCGACGAGACGGGCCTGCGCATCGGTGCAACCTGCACGATCGCCCGCCTGGTGGCCGGAGCCGAGCGTCTGCTGTCGTTCCGGCCGGAGTGGCAGGCTTTGCGCATCGTTCCGGATGCCGCGAACGCCCTCCTCGGGTCGTTCAAGATCTGGAACACCGCGACCGTCGGCGGCAACATCTGTCGAGGGTTCGCGGCGGGCGCCATGACGACGCTGGCCGTCGCGCTCGACGCGGTGGCGGAGGTATGGATGCCGGACGGCACCGCGTATCGGCTGCCGGTGGCAGATGTCGTGACCGGGAATGGCACCACGATGCTCGGCCGCGGAGAAGTGCTCCGCGCGGTGCACGTGCCGGCGGCAGCCCTCCGTGCCCGCGCGGCCCTTCGCAAGATCGCCCTCGCCGAGCACGGCCGGTCGGGAGCGGTCGTCACCGGGCGGGTCCACCCGGGCGGGTCCTCAGTCTTCACGGTCACCGCCGCGACCGAGGCACCCACGGTGCTCCGCTTCGCATCGACGCCGACACCGGCCGTCCTCGATACGGCCGTCGCCGCGGCACCGAGGTACTACTCGGACCCGCTCGGCGCTGCTGACTGGCGGCGCGGCGTCTCGCGTGTGCTGGCCGCCCGGGTGCTTGCCGACCTCGTGGAGGCCGCATGAGGTTCGATGTCGACGGCATCGCGCATGATGCCGAGCCGCGTCCAGGTCAGTGCCTGCGCACCCTGCTCCGGGAAGTCGGGCAAACCGCGGTGAAGAAGGGGTGCGATGCCGGCGACTGCGGGGCGTGCACCGTCTTGCTCGATGGCACACCCGTGCACTCGTGTCTCGTACCGGCTGGGCGCGTCGAAGGCCGACACGTCACGTCGGCGGCGGGCCTGGCGCCGGGGGACGAACTGCATCCCGTGCAGGAAGCCCTCGCGACCGGCTTCGGGTTCCAATGCGGGTTCTGCACACCGGGACTGTCGGTGACCGCATCGACCCTGTGCGCCGAGGACCTCGATGACCTGGATCGTCGACTGAAAGGCAACCTGTGTCGCTGCACGGGCTATCGCCCGATCCGCGAGGCGGTTCGGGCGGCCGTTCTCGGTCCCGTCCGGCAGACCGGGACCAGCGAGCCGGCGGGCCGCACCGTCGGGCGGTCGGTCGCGCCAGAGGCCGCGCGACGGATCGTACAGGGACGTGAGCCGTTCACGTTCGATCTCGAACCCACCCATCCCGCGGAGGGCGCCCTCGTGCTGCGGGTCGTCGCGAGCCCGCACGCCCACGCCCGAATCCGGTCGATCGACGCGAGTGCTGCCCGCGCCCTGCCGGGCGTTGTCGACGTGTTCACGCACGAGGACGCACCGCCGCTGCGGTACTCCACCGCGCGCCACGAGCACCGCGAGGACGACCCCGACGACACCCGCCTGCTCGACGATGTCGTCCGACACATCGGGCAGCGGGTTGCGGCCGTCGTCGCCGACACGGCCGAGATCGCCGATGCTGCGTGTCGACTGATCACGATCGACTACGACGTCCTGCCGGCGGTGTTCGATCCCGAGGCTGCCCGGTGCCCGGGCGCCCCCGTCATCCACCCCGATCGCACGACCGACGACCGTGTCGACGACGCCGACCGCAACGTGATCCTCAGCATCGACGAAGGCTCCGAATCGGCGCTCGAACACGCCCTCAGCGACAGCGCCGTCGTCGTGGAGGGCACCTGGCAGACCTCGCGCGTCTCGCACGCCCAACTCGAAACCCACGGATCGGTGGGGTGGCTCGACGACGACGGTAGGCTCGTCATCCGCTCGTCGACACAGGTGCCGTTCCTCACCCGCGACGAACTCGCCCGTCTGTTCGACCTCGCGCCCGAGCGGGTGCGCGTGCACACCGCCCGCCTCGGCGGCGGGTTCGGCGGCAAACAGGAGATCTTCACAGAAGACCTCGTCGCGCTCGCCGTGCTGCGAACCGGTCGCCCCGTCGCGTACGAGTTCACACGCACCGACCAGTTCCAGCGCGCCTCGGTGCGGCATCCCATGCGCATCGGCGTGCGCCTCGGCGCCGACGGCGACGGCCGGCTCACGGCACTCGCGCTGGACGTGCTCAGCGACACGGGCGCGTACGGCAACCACTCCCGAGGCGTGCTGTTCCACGCATTGGCCGAATCGACATCGGTGTACCGCGTACCGGTTCGGCGCACGACGGCAGAGGTCGTCTACACGAACAACATCCCCTCCGGCGCGTTCCGCGGCTACGGCCTCGGGCAGGTCGTGCTCGCGGTCGAATCCGCGATGGACATGCTCGCCGAGCGTCTGGGCATCGACCCGTTCGAACTGCGCCGGCGCAACGTCGTCGGGCCCACCGACCCGCACGCGCACGACGACCTCGTGTGGGGCAGCTACGGCCTCGACCAGTGTCTCGATCTCGCGCAGACCGCGCTCGAGCGGGACCGCGATGCACCGGGCGCGCCGGACGGGTGGCTCGTCGGCGAAGGCATGGCGCTCGCGATGATCGCGACGATGGCCCCGTTCGGTCACTTCGCGAAGACGTCGGCGACACTCCGCGCCGACGGCACCGTGCTGCTGCGCACCGGCACCGCCGAATTCGGCAACGGCACGACCACGGTGCTGCGCCAGATCGCGGTGACCGACCTCGCCGTGCCGTTCGAACGGCTCGAGCTCTGGCACGGTGACACGGATGCCGTCGCCCACGACACCGGTGCCTTCGCGTCGGCGGGCATCACGGTCGCTGGCAAAGCCCTGCACGCCGCGTGCCTCGCGCTGGCGGAGCGGATGCGACGCACCGCGGCCGAACTGCACGGCACCGACCCCGCCGATGCGGTCTTGACCCCGGACGGGGTGCGCACCCCGACCGGCACCGTCACCCACGCCGAGATCGTCGCAGCCTCGGCGGATTCGACCGGCGATGGACTCACCGCCACGGGCAGCGAGACCGGCGCGCAGCGCTCGCTCGCCTTCAACGTGCACGCGGTGCGGGTGGCCGTCGACCCGGAGACGGGGAGCGTCCGCATCCTGCAGTCGGTGCAGGCGGCGGATGCCGGTGTCGTGCTCAATCCGGCGCAGTGCCGCGGGCAGATCGAGGGCGGTGTCGCGCAGGGCATCGGCAGCGCGCTCTACGAAGAAGTGCTCGTCGATGGCGACGGAAGGGTCGAGAATCCCGTGTTCCGGCTGTACCGGGTGCCGCAGATCGGCGACATCCCCGACACCGAGGTGTACTTCGCCGACACCGATGACAGTCTCGGCCCGTTCGGCGCGAAGTCGATGAGCGAGTCGCCGTACAACCCCGTGGCGCCGGCGATCGGCAATGCGATCGCCCGCGCGCTCGGCACTCGGCCCTACATGCAGCCCTTCACTCGCGACCGCGTCTGGCGCCTCGCGCAGGCACTGCCCGCAGCCGGGTGAGCCGCCGCTGCGACGAGCACCCGAAACCGGTAACAGTCGTCGCTCCGACGCGAAACGGATTGGAAACGTGGCGTGGATACGTTCGATCAGCACCTTTCGCCCGGTAAGGAGACCCGATGCTTCACACCCACAGCCGTCGCGCACGTCGCGCAGCCACTCTGCTCGCGACTGCCGCAGCCGCAGCCCTCGCCCTGTCCGCCTGCGCGTCGTCCAGCAGCGAGCCGGCGGCATCCGGCAGCCCGGACGAAGCCGCCTCGTACGGCGAGATCAGCGTGCAGTACTCCTGGATCAAGAACGAGGAGTTCGCCGGTGAGTTCTACGCGTACGACGAGGGCTACTACGACGAGGCCGGCTTCGACGACGTGATCGGCATCGCCGGTCCCGACACCGGTGTCGCCAAGCTGCTGTCGGGCACCGTGCAGGTCGCCCTCACTGACGCCGCTTCGGTCGGCGCCGCAGTCGCTGAGCAGGACGCGCCGCTGAAGATCGTCGCGACCACGTTCCAGAAGAACCCGTTCACGATCCTCTCGCTCGCCGACGGCGGGAACATCGCGACCCCTCAGGACCTCATCGGCAAGAAGATCGGCGTGCAGGACTCGAACGCTTCGGTGTTCGCGGCGCTGCTCAACGCCAACGGCATCGACGCGTCCGAGGTCGAGATCGTGCCGGTCGACTTCGACCCGACCCCGCTCATGGAGGGCCAGGTCGACGGCTTCATGGCCTACCTGACCAACGAGGCGATCACGGTCGAGATGGCCGGCCACGAGGTGACCAACCTCGCCTATGCCGACAACGGCCTGCCCTATGTGGCCGAGTCGTTCGCCGTCACCGACCAGTACCTGGCGGAGAACCCCGAACTGATCAAGGCGTTCCTCATCGCCGAGATCAAGGGCTGGACGCACACGTTCACCGAACCGATCGACGACACGGTCGCGAAGGTGATCGAGCACTACAACGCGTCGGCTGCCGCCGGAGACCTCACCTTCGGCGATCTCGACCCGGCAAAGACCGCGGCGGGCATCGAGGCGCAGGCGCTGCTGATCTCGACCGAAGAGACCGAGGCCAACGGCCTGTTCACCATCTCGGACGAGCTCAAGGAGCAGACCCTCGCGTCGCTGTCGGCGTCGGGTTGGGACCTCGAGGCCGACCAGCTGTTCGACACGACGATCATCGACGAGATCTACGCCGAGAACCCCGACCTGCTGGACTACCTGCCCTAACGGATTCATGTCGAACTCGACCCACACGGATGCCGGTGCCCTCACGGGCACCGGCATCCACATCAGCTCCCTCTCGAAGACCTTTGCGCTGCGCGGCGGCAAGTCGCTCACGGCGCTGCAAGACACCGACCTGCACACCGACAAGGGCTCGTTCCTAGCGCTGCTGGGCCCATCGGGCTGCGGCAAGTCGACGATCCTGCGCATCCTCGCCGCTCTCGAGCACCCCTCCTCGGGCACCGCGCTGGTCGATGGCGAGACGCCCGACCAGCTGCGCAGCAAGAGCGAGCTCGGCATCGCCTTTCAAGACCACGCACTGCTGCCGTGGCGCAGCGTCCGCAAGAACATCGAACTGCCCTTCGAAGTCGCCCGGCGCCCCGTCGACCACGACTATGTCGACGAACTGATCTCGCTCGTCGGCCTCAAGGATTTCGCGAACGCCAAGCCGTCGCAGCTGTCAGGCGGCATGCGACAGCGGGCATCGATCGCCCGGGCACTCGTGCTGAAGCCGTCGGTGCTGCTGCTGGACGAACCATTCGGTGCGCTCGATGACATGACGCGCCAGAACCTCAACCTCGAACTGCTGCGCATCTGGACCGAGAAGCCGGCGACGACCCTGCTGGTGACGCACGGCATCAGCGAGGCGATCTTCCTCGCCGACCGGGTGGCCGTCATGTCACCGCGGCCGGGCCGGATCAAGGCGATCCTCGAGATCGACCTGCCGCGCCCTCGCACGCCCGACATGATGCGCACGCCCGAGTTCCACGCCTACGTCGATCAGGCGTCCGAGCTGCTGTTCGGCTCGGACGGGCGGGCAGAAGCGGAGGCCTGATGAACAGCCTGCGGATGCCGGGCTGGATGGCAGGCGTGCTCGGCGGGGTCGTGCTCGTCGTCGCATGGTGGCTGTTCGCGCTCACCTTCACGCCCGCCGAGGGCACCACGTTCACACCCGTGCCGACGCCCTTCGCGGTCTTCGACTGGCTGTTCCTGCAGGGCAACGTCGCCGGGGCGTGGAACGTGTTCGCGCCCACCCTCACCGCGGCCGGCATCGGCTACCTGTGGGGCAACGGCATCGCCCTCGTGCTGGCAGCGGTCGTGCTGTTGGTTCCTCGCGCGGAGACGGTCATCACACAGATCGCGGTGGTGAGCTACTGCCTCCCCATCGTCGCCGTCGGCGGCATCTCGATCGTCGTCATCGGCGGCGCCAAGAACCCCGGCGACCCGTCGGCGACGGCGATCTTCCTCGCGGCGCTCGTGTGCGTGTTCACGACCGTGGTCGGCTCGATTCTGGGCTTCAAGTCGGCCGACAGGGCCGCGCTCGATGTCGTGCGGGTCTTCGGCGGCGGCGGCTGGACGCAGCTGACGAAGGTACGACTGATCGCGGCGCTGCCGGCAATCCTCAACGCGCTGCAGATCGCGGTGCCGACGGCGTTCCTCGGCGCGGTCCTCGGCGAGTACCTCGGTGCGATCACCGCCGGCGTGGGGCCCACGCTCATTCGCCTGCAGGGGCAGCTCGATTCTGCCGGCGTGTGGTCGGTGTTCCTGCTGTGCGCCGTGTTCGCCCTCGTCGCCTACGGGGTCGTCGGCCTGCTCATCCGTCTGGTCACGCCCTGGGTGGCGGGAAGGGCCGCCTGATGCTGCGCCGCGCACTCGGCCGTTCGCTCGGCAACGCCGGCATCACGCTCGTGGTGCTCCTGCTGCTGTGGCAGGCGATCGTCAGCTTCGCCGGCATCCCGTCGTTCGTCGCCAAGGGTCCCCTCGACGTCTGGGAGTTCCTGTTCGCAGGCGAGGATGCCGCGGCGCACCGCGATCAACTCATGCCACTGCTCGGGCAGACCCTGGTCGATTCGGTGACCGGGTTCGTCGTCGGAATGGCCGTCGCGATCGTGTTGGCGATCCTGTTCAGCCTGTCGAAGGCGATCGAGGCGGGGGTCATGCCGCTCGTGCTGTTGCTGCGCACGATCCCACTGGTTTCAATCGCCCCCGTGATCCTGTTGATCACCGGCCGCGGCACGCCCGCATCGGTCGCGGTGATCGGCACCGTCGTCGTGCTCTTCCCGGCGCTCGCGAACGTCCTGTTCGGCCTGAGCCGTGCGAGTCGTCAGAGCCTCGACGTCGTGCATGTGTTCGGCGGCGGGCGACTCACCGCGCTGCGCAAAGTGAACCTGCCCGGCGCGCTGCCGTCGGTGTTCGCCGCCGCGCGGGTCTCGGTGCCGAGCGCGGTGACGGGCGCACTGCTGGCCGAATGGCTGTCGACGGGGCTCGGGATCGGCGGCGCCATCCTCAAGTTCAACGCGCAGGCGCAGTTCGCCCAGTTGTGGTCCTCGATCGCCCTCATCACGGTGATCACACTCGTCCTCTACAACGTCGTGCAGATCCTCGAGAACCTCGTGCTCGCCCGCATGGGGATGGTGAACGGAGTCGCCTGAGTGCGGGCCGCGCGGTTCAGCGCGCGGCGTCGAGCAGTTCCTGCGGGTGCTGCAGACGCCATTCGTCGGTGGGCGGGTCGATCGTGCCGTCGACTTCGATGGGCACGGTGATCGTTTCAGGGCCTGCCGTCCAGGTGATGCTGCCGACCTGTTCACCGTCGATCCACGCGGTCGGCTCGCCGGCGTCGAGGCGCACCTCGATGGGGGTGTCGCCCCACACGAGCAGCGACGCGTCCTCGCTGATGATCACATCGACGCTGTCGCCCCACTCGGTCGTGTAGGTCGTGAGCGTGTCGCCGCGCTGCGCCAGCGCGACGGTGCCGAAGCCGCCGCGGATGCTCTCCAGCGTGTCCAGGACACCGGCCGAGACCGCGCCGCGGCTCTGCCCGCCGAGCACGACACCGACGATCTGCAGGGGCGTCTCGGTGCCGACGTCCATCGTCGCCGAGTAAAGGAGGTTCGAGCCGCTGCCCGAGAGGGTACCGGTCTTCAGGCCGGTGATGCCGTCGACACCGAGCAGGTCGTTCGTGTTGATCAGGGAGGTGCCGTCGGCCGCTTCGAACGACGGCATCGCGACGATGGCGGCGATCGCGGGATCCGCCGATGCCAGCCTGCCGACCTCGAGCAGATCGGTCGGAGTGCTCGTGTTGCGGGGATCGATCCCGGTCGCCTCGACGACGCGCGTGTCCGTGAGACCGTGCTCGTCGAGCCAGGCTCGCGCAGCGCGGGTGAAGCCGGCATCCGACCCGAACGCCCACCGGGCGAGCGCCGTCGCGTAGTTGCTCGCCGAGGGGATCAGCATGGTTGCGAGCGCATCGCGTTGCGACATGCTGGTGCCGCGCGGCATCGGCGCGATTGTCGCATCGCGCACGTAGTAGTAGTCGTAGAGCGCTCGGTCGGCGGGGCCGAAGACGATCGTCGGGCCGTCTTCGTTCTGCTCCAGCGGGTACGCGTCGAGCACGACGAGCGCGGTGATGAGTTTCGTGATGCTCGCCATCGGGCGCGCGTCGTCTCCCCCGCTGGCAAGCCAGGTCTGGTCGCCCGAGGTGGCCAGGTAATCCTCGGCGCCCGACACCGAGATCGCGGCCGAGCCCGAGCGTGGGAACGACACGTCTGCGGCGAAGCCCACGGGGGCGGTCGGGGCGACTGCGGCCGGTCCCGTCGGTGCGGGCAGCGGGGCGTTCAGTGCCCAGGCGACGTAGCCGCCCGCGGCCGCGGCGAGCACGACAAGGGGGATGCCGATGCCCAGCGCAGCGCGTCGGATGCGGCGGCGTCGCACCGCGGGATCGACGGGTGCGCGCGGCGCGCGGGGCGGTCGCTGCGGCGACTGCGGCGCTGCCAGGTCTGCGGCGGGCGGCGCCACCGCGATGACCTGCCCGGCACGGTCGTAGTGGTGCTCGTCACGGATGAGCACCTCGAAGTCGGCGAGCGCGTCGACCTCGTCATCGACGCGTCCGGACTCGGGTGCGCGGTCGTGCTGCATCGTGGACCCCCTGCCGATCGGTGCGGTTCCATCCTGCCCGAACCGGGCGGGATCACCGGAACCCGATCAGTGCGGGTGACCCCGCAACGGCACCACGGATGCCGGCAGCTCGTGCACTTTCGCCGAGGCCTCGACCGCGAGCGGATTCACCGACACACCCGACTCGTCGACCAGACGTCCGCCGACGTAGACCTGCTTCAGGTTTCGCGGGCTCATCGCGAGTACGTAACTGCGCACCGGGTGCCACAGCGGACCGACGTCGGGATGCCGCGGGTCGACGACCACGAAGTCGGCGAACTTGCCGACTTCGAGGCTGCCGACCCGATCGTCGACGCCCATGATCTCGGCGCCGCCCAGCGTGTGCAGGCGCAGCATCAACTCCGGCGTCATCGAGAGTGGATCCTTCGTGCGGGCCCGCTGCGCGTAGATGCCGATGCGCATGTTCTGCCAGGGATCGGCGACGTCGGTGCACGCCTGGTCATCGAGCCCGACGCCGACCTTCATACCCATCTCGAGCATCTCGGGCACGAGCGCGATGCCCGACGCGAGCCGGCCGTTCGAGGCCGGCTGCCATGACATCGATGCCCCGCCTGCGACGGACTGCTCGATGATCTCGGGCGTGGTCTGGATGAAGTGCCCGAACATGAGCCCGAGGCCGAGCGCGCCGGCATCGCGGTACAGCGCGAACTTCGACTGCTGGTGCTCGATCGCCTCGGGCGACTCGAGGAAATGGGCCTGGTTGGTGACGCCGTAGCGACGCATCGCCTCGACCTCGAGCTCGGCGGCTTCGGGCCTGGGCGACCACTGCACCTGGCCCATGATGGAGGCGCCGAGGGCGAGGCTCGGGTCCATCGCCCTCGTGTGCGCGACCTCGGCGGCGAACCGCTCGAGAATCTCGTCATCGGTGCCGACGGTGACGTCCAAGCCGCTCGCGTCGACGAACCGGATGCCGGCGTCGAGGCAGCCGTCGGCCTGCCGGAAGTGATATTCCAGTTCGCGCATACCCGCAGTACCGGTGCGCTTGCCGTCGACCATCGACTCCCACGCCTGCAGTGGGTCGGTGAAGTTGTACGCAGTCGTGACGCCGTGGGAGAGGAAGTCGAGACTGCCGTGGAGGGTCGACCAGTACAGCTGCTCGGCGCTCATGTGAGCCGTGGTGCCGAGCATCGAGTCGCACCAGCCGTAGAGCGTGTCGTTGACGCCCAGGCCGCGCAGCCCCGAGGTGAACAGGTGCGAATGGCTCGAGACGAATCCGGGCGCCACGAACATCCCCGACGCGTCGAGCGTCTCGTCGGCCGTCACTGCGGGCGTGCCCGACCCGATCGCGGCGATGCGTCCGTCGTCGCCGACCAGCATCCAGCCGTCTTCGACGAAGCCGGGATCGGCCGTGCCGGCGGGCACCGTGATGAGGTGGGCGTGGGTGACGAGCAGGGTCATGTGCTCGACGGTAGACCCACGTTGTTTCCGCCCTGTCACACTGGGGAAACACGCCGAATCTACCGTCGGTCCATGGGTACCGCGCCGCATCGATTCACCGTCACCGTCTTCTGCGGGTCTGCGCCGGGAGCCGATCCGCTCTACGCAGACGCGGCCCGCGCCGTGGGCGAAGCGATCGCGTCGCACGGGATGAACCTCGTCTTCGGCGGCGGACATGTCGGGCTGATGGGCGAGGTCGCCGATGCCGCGATGAAGGCGGGCGCGCATGTGACGGGCGTCATCCCGCACGCGCTGCGGGTGCGCGAGGACATCCATGGTGAGCTCAGCGAATTGATCGTGGTCGACACGATGCACGAGCGCAAGACGATCATGAGCGAGCGCGCCGACGCGTTCCTCGCCTTGCCCGGCGGGCCCGGCACACTCGAGGAGCTCACTGAGCAGTGGACGTGGGCGCAGCTCGGCATCCACGAGAAGCCCGTCGGTCTGCTCAACGTCGACGGCTACTACGACCCGTTCCTGGCGCTCGTGGCCAACATGCGCGATCGCAGCTTCACCCACCCGCGGTACACCGACATGCTCGTCGTCGCCGACGAGGTCGATGCCGCACTTACTGCTCTGCAGGACTACACGCCACCGGCGCGCGGGGTGGTCTCGCCGGGCGCCGAGATGTCGGCGCTGCGCCCCTGATCGCCGCTACGCGGCCGGCTCGGCGGCGCGGTGCAGCACGGCGGCGGCGAGCGCGCGGATGCCACGTGCGACGTCGGCGGCCGATACCGCCTCGTCGGGGTGGTGGCTGATGCCCTCGGGGTTGCGCAGGAACAGCATGCCGACCCCGGTGATCGCGCCCAGCGCCATGCCGTCGTGCCCGGCCCGACTGAAGATCACGGGAGGCTCCTCGCCGCGCTGCGGCAGCGTATCGACGATGCCGGCGCGCACGACGTCCTGCAGCAGCGGATCGCACGGCACGGCGGCCGCGCGGTGGATTTCGCGCGACCGCCAGCGCAGCCCGCGGCGACCCATGATCTCGTCGAGCTCGCGGGTCAGCGCGAGCCACACCCGGTCGCGCTCCCCGTCGAACTCGCCGCGCAGGTCGAGGCTGAAGCGCACTTCGCCGGGGATGACGTTGACGGCGCCGGGGAACGCTTCGAAGCGTCCGACCGTGCCGATGATGTGATGTTCGGCCGCGCAGACGCGCTCGACGGCGAGCGCGGCCTCGCTCGCACCCAGCAGCGCGTCGTGGCGCATGTCGTAGGGCGTGCCGCCGGCGTGACGTGCCTCACCCTCGACGACGAGCTGGAAACGCCGCGCCGACGCGATCGAGGAGACCACGGCGAGCGCCTCACCGGAGCGGTCGAGTTCGGGCCCCTGCTCGATGTGGGCTTCCAGGTAGCCGATCAGCTCGTCGGGGCGGCGCGCTGCCTCGCCGACCCGCCCCGGGTCGAGGCCGAACTCACGATACGCCTGTCGCAGTGTCACGCCCTCGGCGTCGGCGAGATCCCACCACTGCTCGTTCCAGCGGCCCGCGACCGCCGATGAGCCGAGCAGCGCGGTGCCGAACCGTGTGCCCTCCTCGTCGCTGAACGCGACGATCTCGACGGCGAACGGCAGGCGGATGCCGCCGCCGGGCGCCCGCAGCAGCCGAACCGCCTCGAGCGCGATGAGCACCCCGACGATGCCGTCGAAGCGGCCGGCGTCGATGACGGTGTCCAGGTGCGAACCGAGCATGAGAGCCGGGCCGTCGTCGGCATCGGCGCCTGCCGGGCCGATGCGGCCCACCTGGTTGCCGGCGGCGTCCTGCCAGGTGCGCATGCCGAGCTCGCGCATCCACTCCGCGGCCAGCCGGTTCACACGGGCGTGTTCGGGCGACAGGTACACGCGTTCGATGGTGCCCGGCGTCGCCGTCACCCGCGAGAGCTCGTCGCAGCGCGCCATCACGCGGCGCGCGGCGGCCGCGGTGACGCCCTCGGGCAGGTCGCGCAGGCTGGGCGCGGCCGTCATGCCGCTCCCGCGTACACGTCGGCGGCCGCCTCGACACCGCCCGACACCGGCACCGAGGCCCCGAAGCGGCGCAGCACCTGCTCGAGTGCGGCGAGGGTCGTGAGCACGGTGTCTCGGCGCGCGTTGTAGCCCATCGTGCCGATGCGCCACACCCGCCCGTGCAGCGGGCCGAACGAGGTGCCGATCTCGATGCCGAAGTCGTCGAGCATCGCCTGCCGCGCCGCGTCGCCCGCCACCCCGGCGGGGATCTCGACCGCGACGACGTTGTGCATCTTGTGCGCCACGTCGCCGAACACCTGCAGACCGAGTCCTTGGACGCCGGCGAGCATCGCGGCGCCGGCGAGGCGATGGCGTTCGATGACGGCCTCCCGCCCCTCGGCCAGCAGCACGCGGGCGCACTCGCGCGCCGCGTACAGCATCGACGTCGCCTCGGTGTGGTGATTGAGGCGCCGCGGGCCCCAGTAGTCGAGGATCATGCCGAGGTCGAAGTAGTTGGAGCGCACGAAGTCGGCGGCATCCGGGTCACCGTCCTCGCGGATGCCGGCTTCGACCTTCTTGCGCGACGTGACGACCTCGACCGCACGGGGCGAGAGGGTGAGCGGCGCCGAACCGCTCGGGCCGCCGAGGCACTTCTGCAGGCCGGCGCTCGCGGCATCCACCCCCCACGCGTCGGCCTCGAAGGGGTTGCCGCCGAGCGAGGCGGTCGCGTCGGTGTAGAACAGCACGCCGTGCCGCGCGCAGATCTCGCCGATCTCGTCGAGCGGCTGGTTCATCGTCGTCGACGTGTCGCCCTGCACCAGTGCGAGCAGCGTCGGGCGCACCCGCACGATCGCCTGCTCGACGGCGGCGGGGGTGAACACCTGCCCCCACGCGGTCTCGATCGTGTGTACCTCTGCCATCGCACGCTCGGCGATCTCGGCGAGCAGGTGCCCGAACCGGCCGAACACCGGCACCAGCACGCGGTCGCCGGGGCGCACGAGCGACACGATCGCGGCCTCGATGCCGGCGCGGCTCGTGCCGTCGATCAGCAGGGTCGCGTCGTTGGTGGTGTTCCAGACGCCGCGGTAGAGCTCCTGCGTCTCGGCCATCGCCGTCGTCATGAACGGGTCGTACTGCCCGACGAGGGGTGCCGACATCGCGCGCAGCACGCTCGGGTAGGCCGAGATCGGGCCGGGGCCCATGAGCAGGCGCGCGGGCGGGTCAATCGGTCCGGGCAGGGTGGGGCCGGGGAGGACGGTGGTCATGGTGCTTCCGTTCCGGTGACGAGGGCGTGCAGGGCGAGGCCCTGCCGCACGAGGGCGATGTCGGTTCCGGCGCGCGCGATGAGGCAGACGCCGACGGGGGCGGGGCCGAGGGGCGAGGTGACCGTCAGCAGCGGCACCGACAGGGCGGGCAACCCGGCGACGGCGGCGGGGGTCGTGAGCCGCAGCGTCGCTTGGCGCACGGCGTCGATGCCCTCGCCGCCGGCCGTCCGCGCGGGGGCGGGGCCCGGCGCGGTCGGCAGGATCAGGACGGCATCCGTCACGAGGTCGGTCAGCCGCGCGCGCAACGGAGCGAGGGCGGCGCGGGCGGCGGCCTCGTCGGCGGCCGTGACGGCGGCGGCCGCGCGGAAGCGGTCGGCGACGGCCGGGCCCGTGGCGCCCGGGTGCGCGCGCAGCCAGTCGCCGTTGTTGCGCCAGGCCTCCGCGCCCTGCACCGTGCGGAACGGCACGAGGTAGTCGTCGAGGTCGCCGATCGAGGCGGTCTCGACGGGCAGAGCGGATGCCGCGACGAAGGCCCCGAACGCGGCGCGCGTGGCGGCATCCGCGGCATCCAGCGCCTCGGCCGGGATGACGAAGCGCCACGGCAGGTCGGCGCCGGACTCACCGAAGACCGACTCGGTCGAGTCCGACCCGTCGTAGCTGAGGCACCAGTCCGCGACGCGCTGCAGGGTCGCGCCGTCGCGCGTGAGCCACCCGACGGTGTCGAAGCTCTGCGCGAGCGGTAGCAAGCCCTGCCGCGGCACGAGGCCGTGCGTCGTGCGCAGACCCCACAGCCCCTGGTACGACGCGGGCACGCGCACGCTGCCGGCGGTGTCGGTCGCGAGGCCGATGTCGGCCTGGCCCGTCGCGACGGCCGTCGCCGGTCCGCTCGATGAGCCGCCGGGCAGGGCTCCCGGGAGGGCTCCGTTGGGCGGGGTGCCGTAGTGCGCGTTGTCGCCCGCGATCGAGTAGGCGAACTCGTCGGTGCGGGCGATGCCGCGCAGCGACGCTCCGCCGCGGAGCAGGTCGGCCACGGCGGGGGCGGTCGTCGTCTCGGCGCGCGCCGAGTCGAGGTAGGTGGGGTTGCCCGCGCCGATGCGATAGCCCTTGATGGCGAAGAGGTCTTTGACGGCGACGGTGAGGCCCTCGAGCGGGCCCTCCCACACGCCCTGGAACAGCGGGTCGCCGACCGATCGCCAGACCGACCGGTCGAGGGCCTGCGCGCGCGGCGTGACGTGGGCGGCCGTGATGAGCCAGCGTCCGTCGAGGCGCTCCCAGACCTGCGTCTGCAGTCCCGTGCCACCGCCGTGGAAGCGCGAGACCGACACGAGCAGCGCGACGTCGCCTGCCAGCGGGCGGTACTCGATGCGCTCGATCGTGCGGGGCGGAACCCCACCGCGCACGCCGCGGAACGCGCTGATCGTGTCGTGCCCGACGAGCAGGCCCGCGCCGTCGCCGCGTATCGTTTCGGCGCCGGGCGCGAACGCGGCATCCAGCGCATCGAGGTCGTTCGCGAGGATCGCGGCCTCGTACGCGTCGAAGGCCGCCCGCAGGTCGGCGGGGATCTCGCTCACGCGTCACCCCGCTCCGAGGGCGCGGCTGCCGGCGCGGGCGCGGGCGCCGGCACGGGCGCATAACTCAGGCAGAATCCCGCCCGCGGGCGTCGATACCCCTGCCTGAGCCCCGAACAGCCTGAGTTATGCGCCGCGCTCACGCGTCACCCGCCGTCTCGACGCCGGCGAAGTCGGCCTCGCGGATGCGGGCGTGCACGCCGCACACGATGTCGACGACCTGCGAGATGTCGAAGTCGGTGGCCGCCGACAGGTACGCGTAGGCGAGGTGCTCGGCCATGCCGTACCGGGCGGCGAGCAGGTCGAGCGCCGCGCGCACGGCCTTGCGCATCGCCTCGTTCAGGTCTGGGTCGAGGCCCGTCGGAACGAGGTACTCGTCCGTCCGCACGAGGGGGCCGGTGACCTCGCCGAAGGCGGCAAGCGCCTCGGCACGCGGCACGACCTCGAAGCGCAGTGTCGCGCGCAGGGATGCCTCGAGCGCCGTCAGCGCGACTTCGCCGTCGCCCTGCGCGAAGTGCGGGTCACCGACGTAGGCGAGGGCGCCGGGCACCTGCACGGGCAGGTACAGGACCGCGCCCTCGACGAGCAGGTTGATGTCGATGTTGCCGCCGTGCGACCCGGGCGGCACCGAGTGCGGGCGCTCCGGACCCGCGGCGGCGACGCCCATCGTGCCGAGGAAGGGCGCGAGTGGAAAGCCCACGACGCGCTCGCCACCCTCGACGAGCGGCAGGCGCCCGGCGCCGCCGGCGACCGGCGTGAAGACGCTGACGTTCTCGGGGCCGCGCGGCAGCGTGCCGGGCAGGGCCCCCTTGCCGTGCCGGTTCGAGATGACGCCGTACGGCACGCGCGGCGCGAGCTCGATGACCGTGATCTTGAGCAGGTCGCCGGGCTCCGCCCCCTCGACGAAGACAGGCCCTGTGACGACATGCGGCCCGTCGGCGACCGCGTCGCGGGGGACGGATGCCGCGATCTCGATCGCGTCCGTGAGCACCGCCTCGGGCGCGACCCCGTGTCCCGTGAAGTATCCGAGCGGATCCTGCCCCTGATCAGGGAGGATGCCTTCGTGGCTGACGGTGTCGAACGTGACGGTCGCCCCCGCCGGAACGGCCAGCACCGGGGCATCCGTCTCGCACGGCAACCTGCCCCACAGCACCGTCTGCGGCGACGCGGCGACGTAGTGGTCGCCGGGGATGGGCCCGATTCCGGGCTGCAGGATCTCGCTCACGCCGTTCCTCTCGACAGGAGGCGGCCCGCCGGTGGGCGCCTCAGCCACGGCGCCTCGCCGGCGCCGCCTTCGCTCGCGTCGTACACACTCTGCCCGCGCAGCCACGTGCGGCGCACGCGTCCGGTGAGGACCTTGCCGTCGTAGGCCGAGATGGGGTTGCGATGCTGCAGGGCGCGCGCCTCGATGCGCAGGGTGTCGTCGAGGCCGAACACCGCGAGGTTCGCGGGCGCGCCGACGGCGATCTCGCCGACGTCCGTCAGTCCCGCGACGCGCGCGGGACCGGTCGTGAACAGCGGCAGCAGAATCTCAAGCGGGATGCCGCGGCGGCGCGCCTCAGTCCAGACGGCCGAGAGGCCCACCTGCAGGCCCGCGATGCCACCCCACGCGAGGCCGAAGTCGCCGTTCCCCGAGCGCTTGAGGTCGACGGTGGAGGGCGAGTGGTCGCTCACGATCGCGTCGATCGTGCCGTCGAGGATGCCCTGCCACAGGAGGTCCTGATTGCTCGCTTCGCGGATCGGCGGACAGCACTTGAACTCGCTCGCGCCGTCGGGGATCTCCTCGGCGGTGATCGTCAGGTAGTGCGGGCAGGTCTCGACGGTGAGGTCGACGCCGTCGGCCTTGGCGGCCGCGATCGCCGGAACGGCGCGCGCGTCACTCAGGTGCAGGATGTGGGCGCGTGCGCCGTGACGCCGCGCGGCGGCGATGACGGCGTCGATCGCGGCTTCCTCGCTCGCCGGCGGGCGCGACGCGAGGAAGGCGGCGTAGCCGCGCCCGAGCGACCCGTCACCGGAGAGGAGGTCGGGGTCTTCCGCGTGGACGATCAGGCGCGAGCCGATCGCCGCAACCTCGGCCATCGCGCGGTCGAGCTGGTCGCGATCGAGGTGCCCAAACTCGTCGACGCCGCTGGGCGCGAGGAAGCTCTTGAACCCGTACACCCCCGCGTCGTGGACCGGCCCGAGCGCACCGAGGTTCTCGGGGACGGCGCCGCCCCAGAACCCGATGTCGACATAGGCGGATGCCGCGGCCGCCGCCCGCTTGATCGCGAGGGCATCGGTCGTCGTCGTCGGCGGGATCGAATTGAGCGGCATGTCGACGAGGGTCGTCACGCCGCCCGCGGCCGCGGCGAGGGTCGCCGACCGGAAGCCCTCCCACTCGGTGCGGCCGGGTTCGTTGACGTGCACGTGCGAGTCGACGAGACCGGGGAGCAGGGCCGCGTCTTCGGGCACTTCGACGGCGCCGCGCGGGGCACCGTGGGGCACCCGGACGTCCGCGATGACGCCGCCCTGCACGACGACCTCAGCCGGGCGGAACGCACCGTCGATCCACGCGCGCTCCGCGCGGATCACGAGCTCCGCGGCATCCACCTGCACTTCACCGGTCTTCACGCTTCTAAAGCTATTGCTTAACGTGACGCGAGCGATTACCCCCACGTAACGGGCGTGTGAAACGCCGCCGGGTTCAGACGCCGCGCGCCGGGAGGATCGTCAGCCAGATCGCCGAGGCCACGTCCGCCGTCTGGTTGACGACGCGGTGCGGCCGAGACGCCGCGAACGAGAGCGACCCGCCTGCGCCGAGCCGCACGGCGCCTTCCGTGAACTCGAACGTGAGCTCGCCCGAGCGCACGTAGCCCGACTCGAGGCCGTCATGCACGAGCATCGCACCGTCGGCGCTGGACGCGGAGCCGGGCGGGTAGATCGACTCGAAGAAGTCGACGCCGGGAAGAGGCGCCGGCGACAGCCGCCGGTAGACGACGCCCTGGTCCAGCTGCGCGGGGGCAGCCTCGCCCGGCCCGGTGACGAGGACCCCCGGGAGGGGTTCGGCGACGTCACCCGCGGCGTGATCGAGGTCGGGTGCGAACAGATCGAGATCATCGAAGATCGCCGACACGGGAGCGCCCAGCACGGCGACGAGCTCGACGAGCCGGTTGACCGAAGGGCGCATCGTGCCCGTCTCGATCTGCGACAGCGCGCTCGACGAGATGCCTAGCTGTTGTGCGACCGACGCGAGGGAGCGGCCCGAGGCCGTCCGCAGCCGACGCAGTCGCGCACCGATCTGTGCGGGCAGGGAGCTCTCTTCCACGGCATCCTCCGGTCCTCATGCGCGACCCATCGTATGCGCGACCGACTCCGCGCGTGTTCAGTCATGACTTAACACAACCGTTACACCGCCTTCATGGCGAGCGCCACCGCGCTCGCTTTACTGGGGCCACACAGCACCTCGCACCGTCCGTCGGCCGTGTCGTCGGCGGACCGAACCCGGGAGTCCTTCACATGGCACGATTCCGTCCTCGCATCGCCGCCGCGCTGGCCGTGGCATCCGTCCTCATCCTGTCCGCCTGCAGCTCGGGTGACACGACACCCTCGTCGTCGGATGCCGCCGAGACCGTCACCGTCAAGATCGGCACTCTGCGCGGCCAGCCGCACTTCTACCAGCCGTTCCTCTACGACGACCACGCCGTCGACGATGTGAAGTTCGAGGTCGTCACGCTCGACACGACGCCTGCCCTCTCCGACGCGCTCGTGTCGGGGTCGATCGACTTCGCGATCTCAGGTGTCACCCCGACGATCTCCTCCATCGCGCAGGGCCGCGACCTCAAGATCATCGCGAGCGCCGCCGACGGCGGATCCGGCTTCATCGGAAACGGCGAGTCGAGCCTTGACGAGCTTGTCGGCAAGAAGATCGGCATCGTCCAGGGCTCGGCCCAGGAGGTCGCCCTCCGCCTGCTGATCGACGAGGCCGGCCTCACCCCCGAGGACTTCGAACTGTCGGTGATCCCCGTGCCCGAGATGGCATCGGCGTTCATCGCGGGCGACATCGACGCGTTCATGGGCGTCGAGATCGGCGTCTCGATCGCGAAGAACGCCGGCGGCACCGAGGTCGTCGACCCGTACTCGACGCCCATCGGCAAGGTCAACATCGGCCTGGTCACCACCGGCAAGCTCATCGAGGAGAACCCCGAGCTCGTGCAGAAGGTCGTCGATACGCACGCCGCGACGACCGCCTACATGGCCGACAACATCGAGGAGTGGCTGCCCGGCATGGTCGAGGAGTTCGGCGGCGACCAGGACGTCTTCACGTCGGCGCTGGCGAACTTCTGGCTGCGCTCGGATCTGTCCGACGAGTACGTCGGGCAGCTCTCCGCCCTCGCCGAGGCGATGGCCTCGATCGGGCTCATCACCACGACGCCCACGGGCGACGACATCGTGGACACCTCCTTCACCTCGTGATCGCACGTGCGGGGGCGGCTGCGGCCGCCCCCGCACGTCAGAAGGGCGGCCGCATGGCCACGCAGACGACGGCGCGACCCGTGCGCCGACGCCCTCCCGCGCAGCGACCCAATCAGCGCGCGCTCCTCACGCGGATCCTCCTCGGGATCCCGATCCCGTTCCTGTTCCTCGTCTTGTGGCAGGTCGGGCGCGACCAAGCGTGGGAGATTCCCCTCATCGGCATCCGGATGGGGTATCTGCCCGCCCCCGGCGACGTCGTCGCGTCGCTGTGGGACTACGCGTTCGGGGGCATCCACGACGACGCCTTCTCCGGCGACCTGTGGGTAAACCTCGGGGCGTCCTCGCTGCGCGTGCTCATCGGCTTCCTGATCGCGTCGGTGCTGGCCATCCCCCTCGGCATCCTGATGGGCCGCTACTACAAGATGGACGCGATGTTCGATCCGTTCATCAACCTGTTCCGGCCGATTCCGGCGACGGCGTGGGTGCCCCTCGTCGGCCTCCTCATCGGCTGGGGCGACCAGGCGACGATCTTCCTGATCGCCCTGTCCTCGTTCTTCCCGATCGTGCTCGGCGCGATCAGTGGCTCCAAGGAGGTCCCGGGTCGGCTCATCGAGGCCGGGCAGATGCTCGGCGCCAGGCGCTGGGAGATCCTCGGCCAGATCGTCGTGCCCGCCTCGGCGGCAGCCGTCATCAACGGAATGCGCGTCGGGCTCGGGCTCGCCTGGGTCGTGCTCGTGCTCGGCGAGAGCGTCGGCGTCAACGTCGGCCTCGGCTCTGCGATCATCCTCGCCCGCGACGTCGTGCGCACCGACATGATCGTCGTCGGCATGATCGTGATCGGCCTCGCCGGCTTCCTCTCCGACCGCATCCTCGTCGGAGCCTTCCGCCTGCTCACACGCGGGCGCCCCCTGGTGAAGTGACGGGAGCACAGCACATGACCGATCTGACCACCGCCGACGTCGTCCTGCAGGATCTCGGCAAGCGCTACGGCCCGGAGTGGGCGGGCGTGCAGGCTGTCGCCGACGTCGACATCAACATCGCTGCGGGCGAGTTCATCGCCGTCGTCGGCGCATCCGGCTGCGGCAAGAGCACCGTGCTGCGCATCCTCGCCGGATTCGAGCCCGCCACGAGCGGCAGCGTCACCGTCGGGGGGCGGCCCGTGACCGCCCCCGGCCCGGACCGCGGGGTTGTCTTCCAGGACTATGGACTGTTCCCCTGGCTCACGGTGCGCGAGAACATCGCCTACGGCCCGAAGCGGCGACGTGTGCCGCGAGCACGTGTGCGCGAGCTCGCGGACCGGTTCACCGAGACCGTCGGGCTCAGCCGCTTCGCCGACCGGTACCCGGGCGAGCTGTCCGGCGGCATGCAGCAGCGGGTCGCGATCGCTCGCGTCCTCGCGAACGAGCCGAGCGTGCTGCTGATGGATGAGCCGTTCGGCGCGCTGGATGCGCTGACGCGGTCGGACCTGCAGGCCGAGCTCAAGCGCATCCACCTCGAGACCCGCACGACCGTCGTCTTCGTCACGCACTCGATCGAAGAGGCCGTGTTCCTCGCCGACCGCGTCGTGGTGATGACGGGTGGGGCCTCGCACGGCGTGCCCGGGCACATCGCGCGCATCGTGCCGATCGACCTGCCCGAGCCGCGCGATGTCACGACCCCCGCGTTCAACGCGTACAAGCGCGAGATCTCCGACCTGGTGCACGGCGCAGGCGATCACGCCTGACACCGGCCGCGGGCAGCGCCTCACACGGCGACGAGGCGGGGTGGGCTCGCGTACTCGCTGCGCTTGCTCGTCTTCAGCCCCATCCGCACCATCGCGGTCGCGAGGCCCACAGCCGACGCGACACCGTCGACGACGGGGACACCCGCTGTCGCGGTGAGCATGCGACACAGATCCGCCATCCCGGCGCAGCCGAGCACGATGACGTCGGCCTCGCGGCGCACCGCTTCGTGGCAGAGACGGGTGATGGATGCCGTGGCCTCCGACCCGGAGTCCTCGAGCTCGAGCACGGGGATCTCGGCGGCCGTCAGCCAGACGGCCGCGTCGCCCATGCCGTAGCGGGCCACGAGGTCGCGTGCGCGGCCGAGCGTGCGGCTCAGGGTCGTGACGACGGCGAAGCTGCGTCCCGCGAGGGTCGCGGCGTGCATCGCGGCCTCCGCGATGCCGATGACGGGAACGTCGACCAGCTCCCGCGCGGCATCCAGCCCCGGATCCCCGAAGCAGGCGATGACGTATGCATCACTGCCCCCCGCCTGTTGGTCCTGCCGGACGAGGTCGACCACCGCCGCGGCGGCGAGGACCTCGTCGACGTGCGACTCGATCGCGGCGGCGCCCGTTTCGGGGCACACCGCGTCGATCACGACGCCGGGCCCCGCCGCCTCCCGGGCGGCGGCGGCGATCTTCGCCGTCATCGCCCGGGAGGTGTTGGGGTTGATGAGGGTGATCCTCACGCGCCGTGCTCCACGACCACGGGGACCTCCGCTGAGATGGCCGGCGGCTCGGAGTCCGCGGTCGCGGCGGCGCCGTCGATCGTGCCGTCCGAGATGCCCTCGTCCTCGCCGTCGAACGTCGGGACCTGCGGGTCGATACGCTCGAACAGGATGAACAGGCCGTAGCCGAGAGCGCATCCGATGAACCAAGTGAAGTTGCCGATCCACGAGATGTCGAACAGCCCCAGGTCGGCGAACGTCTTCGGCAGGATCGCGAGGAGGATCGTCGGGATGCCCGCGGCCAGCAGCGTCTTGATCGCGTTCGGGTTGTATCCCTTGCGGTACCAGTAGGCGCCCTGCTCGGACATCGTGAACATGTCGTCGACCTTGATGCGCTGGCGCGCCGCGACATAGTAGCCGGCGATCAGCAGGCCGAACAGCGGGCCGATGAGCGCGGCGAGCACACCCAGCGAGTAGTGGATCGCGGTCGCGTCGGCGTACCAGTTCCACGGAAGCAGGAAGACCGATCCGACGGCGGCGATCATGCCGCCCATGCGCCACGAGATGCGGTGCGGCGCGACGTTGGAGAAGTCGAACGCGGGCGAGATGAAGTTGGCGACGATGTTGATGCCGACGGTCGCCGTGACGAACGTGAGCCCGCCCAGCAGGATAGCGAACGGCGTGTCGATGGCCTGCACCGTGTGGATCGGGTCGACCAGTAGCTCGCCGAAGACGGGGAGCGTCGCCGCCGCCGTGAGGACCGTCAGGATCGAGAAGAACAGGAAGTTCACCGGCAGACCCCAGAAGTTGCCGCGCTTGACATCGCGGAACGAGCGGCCGTAGCGGGCGAAGTCGCCGAAGTTGAGCATCGGACCCGAGAAGTACGCGACGACGATGCCGACGGCCATCACCATGAGGCCGATCGTTCCCCAGAAGTCCTGGGGCGCGGCATCCGGATCCGACAGGTTCAGGTCGATGCTCTCCCAACCCGCCTGCGAGACGAGGTACACCGCGAGCACGATCATGACGGCATAGACGGCGGGGCCCGCCCAGTCGATGAAGCGGCGGATGACCTCCATGCCGTTCCAGAACAGGGCCACCTGCGCGACCCACAGGATCGCGTAGGAGATCCAGCCGAGCGCCGACAGTCCCAGGAAGCCGACGTCGAGCAGCGCTTCGGAGCCCGGGATGAACTTGAGGAAGATGATGTTGAGCGACTCAGCCGCGAGGAAGGTCTGCACGCCATACCAGGCGATCGCGATGACGCCGCGGATGATGGCGGGGATGTTCGCACCCTTGATGCCGAAGATCGCACGGTTCACGACCGGGTACGGCACACCCGTCTTCTGGCTGGGCTTGGCGACGAGGTTCGCGAAGACCTGGACGATGACGATGCCGACGACGAGGGCGACGAGCACCTGCCAGGCCGCGATGCCGAGGGCGAACAGCGAGCCCGCGGTGACATAGCCGCCGACCGAGTGCACGTCGGACATCCAGAACGCGAAGATGTTGTACCAGCTCCACTTCTGCTTGCGCAGGGGAGCGAGATCCTCGTTCGCGAGACGCGGGTCGTAGCCCGGCTTGACGTTGCCCGAGCCGACGGGGTGCCCCGCGGCTTCGACGATGTCCTGTGGGGTGGTGGGTGGGTTGATCTGTTGCTGCGACATGAGTGAGCCTTCCGCTGGCCGGTGGTTCGCGAGTGGTGCATGGATGGGGTGACCACGACGAGGAGTCCGCGGCGGGTGGAACTGAATGTGAAGCTATCCCTTCACACATCGCGATCGGTTTCGCGGATGTAACAGCGTTGTGAAGTTCCGACTTCACACTGTGCGGTCGAGGCGTGACCGGGACGTCCGCCCCGATGCGCCGTCTAGGATCGGAGCCATGGCCGACCCCGCCGCCGCTCCCGAAGCGACCACCGCGCCGGTCGGAGCGCGCCTGCGCGAACTGCGCAAGGCGCGCGGCATCTCGGCCCGCGCGCTGGCCACCAGGCTGGAGATCTCGCCGAGCGCCGTCTCGCAGATCGAGCGCGGCGTGCTGCAGCCGAGCATCGCGCGTCTGATCGCGATCACCGACGCACTGGATGTGCCGCTCGCCGACGTGTTCGGAATCGGTGACGACCGTGCCGCCGACGATGACGCGCACCACGGGTTCGCGCTGCAGCGCGCGGGGCATGCCGTGCAGATCCCGCTCGAGGGGGGCGTGACGTTCCGGCGCATCTCGCCCGTGCCCTCTCCCGGCGTCGACTACTTCATCACGACGTACCCGCCGGGAGCGACCGCACATCCCGAAGACGGACTGTTCCGCCACGACGGCTACGAGATCGGCACGGTGCTCGCGGGCGAGCTGACGATCGACTTCGACGACGAACGGGTGACGCTGCGCGCCGGCGACGCGATCAGCTACCCGTGCTCCGTTCCGCACCTGCTGCACAACACCGGAACCGAGGATGTCGTCGCGCAGTGGCTGATCGTCCACCCGGGCCGCTGAGCGCACGTTACGGGGACGAAACGCCGCGGCGATACGGTCGGTGCATGCAGCTCTCGGAGTTCAACGCGGCTGACCGCGAGACGGCCGCGGCGACGGTCGCGGTGTGGGCGGCGGTTCCCGCGTGGGTCGACGCGGTCGTCGCGGCGCGTCCGTACGCCTCGGTCGGCGAGGTCACCGCGCGCGCCGACGAGCTCGCCCGGGGCTGGACCGACGCCGATCTGGATGCCGCGCTCGCCCACCACCCGCGCATCGGGCAGAAGCCCGCGGGGTCGGGGGCGGAAGCTGCCGCGAGCACCCGCGAGCAGGCGGCGATGGCGACGGCATCCGCTTCGACGACGGATGCCATGGCGCAGGCCAACGCCGACTACGAAGCCCGGTTCGGGCGCGTGTTCCTCATCCGCGCCGCGGGCCGCAGCGCCGACGAGATGCTGGCCGAAGTGCGCCGCCGGCTCGGCAACGACGACGCCACCGAAGCCGCCGAAGCGCGCGATCAGCTGCGCCAGATCGCGCTGCTGCGCCTGCGCTCGAGCCTGGAGGACTGACATGAGCCACCTGACGACCCACATCCTCGACGCGACCGCGGGTGTGCCCGCGACGGGTGTCGCGGTGACTTTGGTGGGCCCCGACGGCGCCGCCCTTGCGTCGGGACAGACCGACGCCGACGGCCGGCTCGCGCTCGGTCCGGATGCCCTGGAGCCGGGCGACTACACGCTGACGTTCGCCACCGGGCCGTACTTCGTGGCGCAAGGCGTCGAGGCGTTCTACCCGTCGGTGACGGTCGCGTTCACCGTCGCCGACCGCCCGCACTACCATGTGCCGCTGCTGCTGAGCCCGTTCGCGTACTCGACGTATCGCGGGTCGTGACGGCGTAACGCCCCGGTAGCGCGACGAAACCTGACGGTGACACAGCATCCGTAGCCTGCGGATGTGAAGGTCATCATCGTCGGCGCGGGAATCGGCGGAACCAGTGCGGCCATTGCGTTGCGACGGCTCGGCCACGAGGTCGTCATCTACGACCGGATGCGCGAGAACAAACCGGTCGGCGCGGCGCTGTCGCTGTGGTCCAACGGCGTCAAGGTGCTCAATTGGCTGGGGCTGGCCGACGAGGTCGCGGCCCTCGGCGGCGCCATGGATCACATGGCGTATGTCGACGGGTACAGCGGCGAAGAACTGTGCCGGTTCTCGTTGGAGCCGGTGACGACGCAGACCGGCCAGCGCCCCTACCCGGTCGCTCGGGCCGACCTGCAGTCCCTGCTCATGGAGCGCGTGGGGATGGACCACATCCGACTCGGGATGCGGATGGTCGGCATCGAGGACGCCGGCGATGCGGTGACCGTCACCTTCGAGGACGGCAGCACCGACACCGGCGATCTGCTCATCGGCGCCGATGGCGCCCGCTCGATCACCCGCGCGCATGTGCAGCCGGATGACGCCGTGCCGATCGAGCGCGAGTACTCGGGGTACACGAACTTCAACGGCCTCATCGAGACGGATGACGAGATCGGTCCGCCGGACCAGTGGACCACGTACGTGGCCGACGGCAAGCGTGCCGCGGTCATGCCCGTGGCCGGCGACCGGTTCTACTTCTGGTTCGACGTGCCGCAGCCCGCCGGGGTGCCCTACCACCCGTCCGAGGGCACCGGCCCCCTGCGCACGGCGTTCGACGGCTGGGCGCCGGGTGTGCAGCGGCTGCTCGAGCGCATCGATCCGGCACGGTCGCTCAACCGCGTCGAGATCTGGGACATCACCCCCTTCCATACCTGGGCGAAGGGCCGGGTCGCGATCCTTGGGGATGCCGCACACAACACCGCACCCGACATCGGCCAAGGCGCGTGTTCGGCCCTGGAGGACAGTTTCGCGCTGGGCATCGCGTTCGCGACCAACACCGTGAGTGTCGAAGACACCCTGCGCCGCTACGAGCGCATCCGGTCGCAGCGGGCCGGCGAGCTCGTGCTGCGTGCACGCAAGCGCGGGCACGAGACGCACGCCTACGACCCCGACGCGACGGATGCCTGGTACGAGAGTCTGCGCGGCGCCGACGGCGTCGGCATCATCCGCGGCATCGTCGGCAACATCGACGGCAGCCCGGTCGAACTCGGCGCGGCGCTGCTCTGAGTCCCGCGAACCCGACGGCGCGGGGTCAGTCGCCCGCTCAGACAGTGCCGGCGGGCGGCCAGACGCCGATGATGACGGCCATGACCACGACCGTCACCAGTTCGTGGGCGATGTTCATGACCGTCAAGTTGGTGGGGCGGCCCTCGAACGCGTCGTGCGTGATGAAACGCGCAGCCGTAAGGCCCGCCCACAGGATGATCGCGGTCAGCAGCGACGCGACGAGGTAGCTGCCCTCGTAGAAGTGCCATGCCAGCGTCGTGGCGCCGGCGAGCACCCACGCGGTCACGAAGCTGACGAGCACCGTCACGAGGATCGGCAGCCATGCCGATGCGCCGGGGCGGTCCATGTCGACCTTCGCGAGCTCGGCCCACTTCGTGCCGAACACCTTCGGGGTGTACCAGATCGATCCGACCACCATGCTCGAAAGCATCGCGAGCGTCACGGCCCAATAATTGATCTCGGGGATCATCATCGCTTCCTCCACGCATCCGGGGTGCGGCGTCCGATGCGGACCGCTGCCCGGAGCGTATCGCCGCGTCATCGGCCGCGCCATGAACCTCGCCGCGCGGGTAGCGTGAATCGGGTGACCGATCTCGTCGTTGCCGTCCCGACCGAACGTCTCGCCGCCGATCTGCAGCCGCTGCCGCCCGGCGTCGAGGCGGTCGTGTGGACGATGGACGACGCGTCACCGCATCCGCACCTCGACATCGTCGTGCCGCCGTATATGTCGGCCGGGCGCGGGCTGCCGCACCTCGCGAACGTGTCGACGCGTCTCGTGCAGGGGCAGTCGATCGGGTACGAGGGTGTCGAGCGGACGCTGCCGCCGGGCACCGTGTTCGCCAACGCCGCGACGGTGCACGAAACGTCGACGGCAGAGCTCGCCGTGGCCCTGACGCTGGCGGCGCAGCGCCAGCTGCCGTCGTTCGTGCGTGCACAGGACGAGGGTCGCTGGGCGCCCGTGTTCGCCGAGAGCCTCGCCGACCGGCGGGTGCTGCTGCTCGGCTACGGCGGCGTCGGCAAAGCCATCGCGGCACGCTTGGCACCGTTCGAGGTCGACCTCGTCGCGGTCGCGTCGCGGGCTCGCGTCGAGGACGGCGTCGAGGTGCATGCCGTCGACGAGCTGCCGAACCTGTTGGGCGAGGTCGACATCTTGATCGCATCGCTGCCCGGTGGCGAGGCGACGCGACACATCGTCGACGACGCCGTCCTGTCGGCGCTGCCCGACGGGGCGCTCGTCGTCAACGTCGGGCGCGGCCCGCTGGTCGACACCGACGCGCTCGTCGCGCACGTCGAGCGCGGCCGCATCCGGGCGGCGCTCGACGTGACCGACCCCGAGCCGCTGCCCGCCGACCATCCCCTGTGGGGGCTCGACAGTGTGCTGATCGCGCCGCACGTCGGCGGCGCGTCGACGGCGATGCAGCCGCGCATCGCCCGTCTGGTCCGCCGTCAGATCGACCGCATGCTCGCGGGCAAGGAGCCCGAGAACATCGTCATCCGCACCTGACCCGCGTCAGAGGCGGTCGGAGATCGTGGCGGCGACCGTGAGCCAGGCGTCGCGGGTCTCGGGCGAGAGCGCTTCGAAGTCGATCGGACCGCCGTCGACGAGCGCGGCGTCGAAGGGCACGTGCACGACGGCCGAGGTCACCTGTTCGAAGTGGCGCTGCAGGCGTTCGGCGAGGCGCTTGTCGGGTCGCTGCGAGGGGGCGGCGAGGATCGTGACGGCACTGTCGATCTTGTGATCGAAGCCCTTCTCGCGCAGCCCGTCGAGCAGCCACGCAGCGGATGCCGCGGTGTCTTCGCGCACGGTCGAGACGATCACGAGCTGGTCGGCGGCAGCGACCGCGGCGACCCAGTTCGAGGCGCGCATGTTGTTGCCGGTGTCGACGACCATGATCCGGTAGTAGCGCGAGAGCACGTCGTGCAGACGGTCGAATGCGGGGGCGTCGATCGTCGACGAGGCGGCGGCGTCTTCGTCGGATGCCAGCACGTCGAAGCGTGCGTCGACCTGCGTGCGCACGTAGGTGTCGAGGGCCGCGAGGCTCGCGCCGGTCGGCTCGGTGAACCGGTCGAGTTCTTCGAGCAGGTCGACAGCGGTGCGGTTGTGGGGCGAGTGCTGGGCGCGCCAGCCGAGCGTGCCGCGCGTCTCGTTGTTGTCCCACGCGAGAGTCGCGCCGCCGCGCTGGGTGCCGAAGGTGGCGGCCAGCAGCAGCGTCGAGGTCGTCTTGTGCGCGCCGCCCTTCGGGTTCAGCACGACGATCGTGCGCGGTGCGTCGAGGCGTCGCTGGACCTTGCGCTCGCGCTCGATGCGGGAGCGTTCGGCCTTGCCCGGGCGCGGCGAGATGGCGCCGCCGGTCATGCGGCGCACGGCGCCCTGCCAGCCCTCGTTCGCACGGGCACGGGCGCGCTCGGCGCGCGACCCGAGCAAGTCGTCGACGGTCGGGGTTGCGCGGGTGGCGTCGCGGCGGGTCGCGGTCGACCGCAGCGGGGCGGATGCCGCGGCGGCCGGCGCCTCCGCCGGCGTGGGGGCCGGTGCTGGTGTGGCGGCCGACACCGGCGCGGGGGTCGTGGGGTGCAGCGGCACGGCAGAGATCGGGGCGACAGCGGCAGCGGCGGGCGCCGGCGCGTCGTCGAGCGACGCCGCTTCGAGATAGGTGCCGTCGGGGTGCACGATGATGGGCCAGCTGACGTCGTCGTCGAAGACGGTCGCGGTGACGGGTTCGCCGGCGGATGCCGCAAGCTGACGGATCGCTTCGACGATGCGGTCGCGCAGGCCCTCGGCGCTCGACGCGTAGAGCTGGTCGATGTCACCGGAGACGTGCAGTTCGGCGGCGGTGGCCGACGTGATGCGCACGGTCGGCTCGAAGGTGGTGGTTCCCACGGGGGCCTCTCTTGATCGGGCGCACGGCCGATCGTGTTCGGGGCGGATCATGCTCGGGGGGATGCTGATCGGGCTCAGAAAATCATCCCATCCGGCTTGAGGTCGGGCCGGGAGCGACTCAGACCTTGAACAGGGCGTGCACGTCGCCGCACACGGCGCGTCCGCCGAGGTGCTCGAGCTCCATCAGCACTGCGGTGCCGGCGACCTCGTAGCCGAGCGTCGTGAGCAGCTCCTTCGCGGCGCGCAGGGTGCCACCGGTGGCGAGCACGTCGTCGAGCAGCAGCACGCGGCTGCCGGGCGGCAGGTCTGCCGCCATCTCGATCGCCGCTTCGCCGTACTCGAGGGCGTACGACACCGATGCCGCCGGTCGCGGCAGCTTTCCCGCCTTGCGGATCGGCACCATGCCCACGCCCGCGGCGATCGCGGTGGCTCCGGCGAGCAGAAAGCCTCGCGCTTCGACACCGGCGACGACGTCGAAGGTGCCGGCGAACGGCTCGACGAGCGCGTCGGCGACGGTGCGCAGGGCATCGGCATCCGCCAACAGGGGCGAGATGTCGCGGAAGAGGATGCCGGGTTCGGGAAAGTCGGGAATCGTCGCGATCAGCGACTCGGCGCGGTCGAGGGCCTGTGAAATCACCGATCCAGGGTACGCGCGTCGCACCTGCGAGGATGATCCGAGACCGAGAAATTGGAGGTAAGAATGCGCAAGCGCTTGCCCTACCATGTATCCATGAACACTTCGACCCTGTCCACCCTGGCTCCCATCGGTGAGAGCCGCCCCGGTGCGGAATGGTGGCGTACCGCCGTCATCTACCAGATCTACCCGCGCTCGTTCGCGGACGCGTCGGGCGACGGCATCGGCGACCTGCGCGGCATCACCGAGCGCCTCCCGCACCTGCAGGAGCTCGGCGTCGACGCCGTGTGGCTGAGCCCGTTCTACCGTTCGCCGCAGAAGGATGCCGGCTACGACGTCGCCGACTACTGCGACGTCGACCCGCTGTTCGGCACGCTCGAAGACTTCGACCGCATGCTCGGCGAGGCGCACGGACGCGGCATCCGGGTGATCGTCGACCTCGTCCCGAACCACAGCTCCGACCAGCACGAGTGGTTCCAGGCGGCCCTTGCGGCAGCACCGGGCAGCCGCGAGCGGGCCCGCTACATGTTCCGCGACGGCAACGGCGAGCAGGGCGAACTGCCCCCGAACAACTGGGAGTCGGTCTTCGGCGGGCCCGCGTGGACGCGCGTGACCGAGGCCGACGGCACACCGGGCCAGTGGTACCTGCACCTGTTCGACACGTCGCAGCCCGACTTCGACTGGGCAAACGCCGAGGTGCAGGACGAGTTCCGCCGCATCCTGCGGTTCTGGCTCGACCGCGGCGTCGACGGCTTCCGCGTCGACGTGGCGCACGGCCTCGTCAAGACCGACGGCCTGCCCGACCACCTGCCCGCTGTCGACGGCGACAGCATGGGCGGCGACGCCGACGACGTGCCCTACTGGGGTCAGGAAGGCGTGCACGAGATCTACCGCGACTGGAACCGTGTGCTCGCCGAGTACGAGGGCGACCGCGCCCTGTGCGCAGAGGCATGGCTGCCGACCGTCGACAAGACCGCGCTGTGGGTGCGCCCCGACGAGATGCACCAGGCGTTCAACTTCTCGTACCTGACGACCGAGTGGGATGCCGCTGAGCTCCGCGAGGTGATTTCGGAGTCCCTCCGCGCCTACCCCGCCGTCGGCGCACCGTCGACGTGGGTGCTGTCGAACCACGATGTCGTTCGTCACGCGTCGCGGCTGGCGCTGACCGCCGAGAACCCGCAGGGTCACGGCATCGGTCCTGCGTCGCCCGGTCAGCCGATCCCCGAAGTCGGTCTCCGCCGCGCGCGGGCCGCCACGGCGCTCATGCTGGCGCTGCCCGGTTCGGCGTACCTGTACCAGGGTGAGGAGCTCGGCCTGCCCGAGGTCATCCACCTGCCCGACGACGCCCGCCAGGACCCGACGTGGTTCCGCACCGAGGGCGAGCGCTACGGCCGCGACGGCTGCCGTGTGCCGATCCCGTGGGAGTCGGGTGCACCGTCGTACGGGTTCAGCACGTCGGGCGAATCGTGGCTGCCCCAGCCCGCAGAATTCGACGCCCTGGCGCGCTCGGCGCAGGAGGACGACCCCGACTCGACGCTGTGGCTGTACCGCACGCTGCTCGCGGCGCGCCGTGACCTGAACCTCGGTGCAGGCGAGTTGACGTGGTTGAGCGGCTACGCTGATGACGTGCTCGCCTTCAGCAACGGAGATCTCACGGTCATCGCCAATCTCGGCGCCGAACCGGTCGCGTTGCCCGCGGGTACCCTGATCGCGGCCAGCGACGCGTTCGAGGGCGGTCTGCTGCCCGTCGACACGACTGTCTGGTTGGCCGCCGGCTGAGCACCGCGATGGTGAGCCTGGAGGAGGTCGCCCGTCGAGCCAATGTGTCGACGGCGACCGTCTCCCGCGCCCTCAGCGGCCGGGGCCGCATCTCGGACGCCACTCGTGAGCGGGTGCGCGACGCGGCGGATGCCATGGGCTACGTCGTGTCGGCATCCGCGTCGAGCCTGGCATCGGGTCGCACGCAGAACATCGGCGTGCTGGTGCCGCTGCTCGACAAGTGGTTCTTCGCGATGGTGCTCAGCGGCATCGCAAACCATCTTGCGCCGCGCGGGTACGACATCACGCTCTACAACGTGACCGACGACCCCGAGCAGCGTCGCCGGTTGTTCTCGTCGTCGCTGCGGCGCCGTCGCGTCGACGGGTTGGTTGCATTGTCGGTCGATCTCGATGCCGACGATGTCGCCCACCTGCAAGACCTAGGGCTTCCGGTCGTCGGTCTCGGTGCGCCCGGCCCCGGCCTCGCGGCACTGCGGGTCGACGATGTCGCGGTCGCACGCACGGCGACCGAGCACCTGCTCGAGCTCGGGCATCGCGAGATCGCGCACATCGGTCTCGACAAAGAGGCCGGCGACGAGCACGACATCCCGACGCTGCGTACCCGCGGGTTCGAGGCGACCCTCGCCGAGGCGGGGCTCGAGCCGGCCGGGTTCGAACCCGCCGACTTCACGATCGACGAGGGCCACCGCGCGGCGCGCAAGCTGCTGCAGGGCGAGCGGCGTCCGACCGCGATCTTCGCGGCATCCGACGAGCTCGCCTTCGGCGCCCTGTTCGCGGCGCGCGAGCTGGGTCTCGACGTGCCGCGTGATCTGTCGATCGTCGGCGTCGACGGCCACGAGATGAGCGAGTTCTTCGGCCTGACGACGGTCGCGCAGTTTCCGCACGACCAGGGCGAGCGGGCCGGCGATGCGATCCTCGCGCTTGTCGAGACCGGCTCGCTGCCCGACGACGCGTCGCTGCCCGACGACGCGTCGCTGCCGTTCGAACTCATCGTGCGCACCACCACGGGCCCCGCGCCCCGCTGATTTCCGCTGCCCGCGTTCGACTGGGGCACCCGCGTAGGCTCTGACGCATGACCGAGCGCCACCCGATCGACCTCGAAGCCCTCTACATCGACCTGCACCGTCACCCGGAGCTGTCGTTCCAAGAGACCCGCACGGCGGGCGTCATCACGCGTGAGCTCGCGGCGCTGGGACTCGAGTTCGAAGAGGGCATCGGCAAGACCGGTGTCGCGACGACGATCCGCAACGGCAACGGTCCCGTCGTGTGGCTGCGCGCCGACATGGATGCCCTGCCCGTCGAAGAAGACACCGGCCTCGCCTACGCCAGCACCGCGCGCGGCACCGACCCGGCCGGCACCGATGTGCCCGTCATGCACGCGTGCGGCCACGACATGCACGTGACCGCGCTGCTGGGCGCGCTCGAGAAGCTGCTCGCGACGCGTGAGGAGTGGTCGGGCACCGTCGTGGCCGTCTTCCAGCCGGCCGAGGAGTACGGCGCGGGTTCACAGGCGATGATCGCCGACGGTGTGCTCGACCGGTTCCCGAAGCCCGACGTCGTGCTCGGCCAGCACCTCACACCGCTGCCCGCGGGCGTCATCGGGGTGCGCCCGGGCACGCAGATGGCGGCATCCGACGGGCTCAGCGTGCGGCTGCTCGGTCGCGGCGGGCACGGTTCGCGCCCCCACGCGACGATCGACCCGGTCGTCATGGCCGCGGCGACCGTCATGCGCCTGCAGACGGTGGTCTCGCGCGAGGTCGACCCGCGTGAGATGGCGGTCGTCACCGTCGGCTCGATCCACGCTGGGCTGAAGAACAACATCATCCCCGCCGAGGCGAAGCTCGAGCTGAGTCTGCGGTACCCGAACGACGATGCGCGCGCCGACGTCATGGCGCGGGTCGAGCGGATCGTGCGGGCGGAGGCCGCGGCATCCGGTGCCGAGGAGGAGCCGGTCATCTCGATCGACCACACACTGCCGCCGACGATCAACGACCACGACGCCACCGCGCGCCTGACCGCGGCGTTCGACAACGCGTTCGGGGCGGGCACGGTCATCGACCCGGGCATGTTCACCGGCAGTGAAGACGTCTCGTGGTTCGCGCGCGAGTCGGGCGTGCCGCTCGTGTTCTGGTTCTGGGGCGGGGTCGACCCGCAGACGTACGCGGATGCCGAGGCTGCCGGTCGCATCGCCCAAGACATTCCGACGAACCACTCCCCGCTCTTCGCGCCCGTGCTGCACCCCACGATCGAGCGGGGCGTCGATGCGTTGGTCGTCGCGGCGACCGAGTTCCTGGACTAGCACGGCGCACCCAGCCGCATCGGGGAGACTGGATGCATGGCCCCCGCACGTGCGCAACGCTCCACCATCGTTCTGGCGGTGATCGCGGGTGTGCTCGCGGTCGCCGTGATCGTCACCATGATCATCGCGATGAACCGCGGCGGGTCGAGCACTCCGGCATCCGAGCAGACGACGACCGGCGAGGCGCCCGTCGAGACCACCGAGACGGCGCCGAGCGACGACGCCTCGACGCCGCCTGCCGAGACCGACGGGGCGCGCATCGAGGTGTCGGGCACCGGCTTCACGCTGACGGATGCCGCGGGCTCCGAGGTGTATGAGCACGATTGGGCGGCCGAGGCGCAGCCTGCGATCGATGCGCTGAGTGAGGCGTTCGGCAGCGAACCGACCGAGGACTTCCTCGAGGGAGACGCCGAGAACTGGGCCTACGACATCTACGACTGGAACGGCTTCCGGCTCTATGACGTACGGCTGGGCGAGGGCAACCGGCCACGCGACGAGATCCCCGCCCCGACCTATGTCGACTACACAGCGAACACGGTCGGCGAGGTCACGATCGCCGACGAGTTCGGCATCGAGATCGGCATGAGTGTCGCCGACGCGCAGGCGCTCGGACCGGATGCTGAAGACACCGCCGACGGCAGCCACACGCAGCTCGTGTTCGGCACCGACCGCGGCACGTTCTGGAACGACGGGGTGCGCACCTTCAGCGCGTTCGCGAAGGCGAGCGCCGACGCGGTGACGGGCGTGACCTACACGTTCTACCAGGGCGAGCGCTGACCCCGGGGGTCACACCGGGCCCTGGCCGTCACGGGCGGCGTAGCCTAGAGGGGTGACTTCCCCCGGCCTGACCGATACCGCAGCGCCCGCACCCGTGCGGGTGTTCGATGCCGCCGCGTTGCGGGAGGATTTTCCGATCCTGCAGACCGAGGTGAACGGCCACCCGCTCGTGTATCTCGACTCTGGTGCGACGAGCCAGAAGCCGCGGCAGGTGTTGCAGGCCGAGTACGACTTCCTCACCCACCAGAATGCGGCCGTGCACCGCGGTGCGCACACGCTCGCGGCCGAGGCGACCGACCTGTTCGAGGACGCCCGTGAGGCCGTCGCCGGGTTCGTCGGTGCCGCCCCCGAGCAGCTCGCCTGGACGAGCGGCGCCACGGCGGGCCTCAACCTCGTCGCGTATTCGATCGGCAATGCGACGCTCGGACGCGGCGGTGAGGCGGCATCCCGCTTCGCCCTCAAGCCGGGCGACGAGATCGTCGTGACCGAGAGCGAGCACCACGCGAACCTCATCCCGTGGCAAGAGCTCGCGGCGCGCACGGGCGCCGCGCTGCGGCACATCCCGCTGCACGACGACGGGCAGCTCGATCTCGATGCCGCGTCATCCCTCATCGGCGCCCGCACCCGCGTCGTCGCCTTCACACACGTGTCGAACGTGCTCGGCATCATCAACCCGGTCGCCGAGCTCGTCGCACTCGCCCGCGAGGCGGGCGCCCTGACGGTGATGGATGCCTGCCAGTCGGCGCCGCACCTGCCGCTGGACCTGCCGGCATCGGGCGTCGACCTCGCCGTCTTCAGCGGCCACAAGATGCTCGGCCCGTACGGCGTCGGCGGGCTCTATGGTCGCGCCGAGGTGCTCGACGCGCTGCCGCCGTTCCTCACCGGCGGGTCGATGATCACGACGGTCACGCTCGACGAGGCAGGTTACCTGCCCGCGCCGCAGAAGTTCGAGGCCGGCACGCAGCCGGTCGGCCCCGCGATCGGCCTGGCCGCGGCGGTCCGCTACCTGCAAGATGCCGGTGTGGATGCCGTGCACGCGCACGAGGCCCGGCTTGCCGAGCGCATGCGCGACGGGCTGCGCGAGATCCCCGGCATCCGTCTGCTCGGCGACGCCGAGGTTGTGGAGCGCGTCGGCCTGTGGTCGTTCGACGTCAAAGGTGTGCACGCGCACGACGCCGGGCAGTACCTGGATGCGCTCGGCATCGCGGTGCGCGTCGGCCACCACTGCGCGAAGCCGCTGCACCAGCGGTTCGGCATCACCGCGTCGGTGCGCGCCTCGACCGCCCTGTACAACACCGATGCCGACGTCGACGCGTTCCTCGATGGCGTCCGCGGCATCCGTCCCTACTTCGGAGCAGACGCATGAACGGGCTCGATTCGCTCTACCAGGAGCTCATCCTCGACCACTCCAAGCACCCGCGCGGCAAGGGCATCGCCGACGAGCCGGGCCGGGTCGCGAGTTCGCACCAGCACAACCCGATGTGCGGCGACGACGTGACCCTGCAGGTGCATGTCTCGGACGACGGCGCGCGCCTCATCGACGTGACGTGGGACGGCACCGGCTGCTCGATCTCGCAGGCGTCGGCATCCATGCTCGCCGCGCTCGTCGAAGAGGATGCCGGGGATGCCGGCCTTCCCCGCGAGCAGGTCGATGCGCTCATCGAAGGGTTCCGCGAGGCGCTGCGCTCGCGCGGCAAGATCCCGCTCGACGAAGAGACCTACGCCGACGCGACCGCGCTGTCGGGGGTTTCGAAGTTCTCAGCGCGGGTGAAGTGCGCCATGCTCGCGTGGGTCGCGCTCGAGGATGCCATCGCCCGCGCCTGAGACTGGCCCGCTGAGGCGATTCGCACACTCGCCGCGGCATCCCCTCATCGCCGAGCCCTCACAGTTGACGCGAACCCTCACACTCCTGCGTCGAAAACTCTGAGGGTTCGAGCAGAGTGTGAGGGTTCGCGGGGGATGCCGCAGGTCAGACGGCGGCGAGCACACCCTCCAAACGGGCGTAGCTGGTCTCCATGCCGTCGGTCATGCCGGTGGCTAGGATCATGTCGCGCAGCTCGAGGCTCGGGTACTCGATGAGAAGCGTGAGCAGGGTCGCACCGTCCTCTTCGTAGAGCTGCAGGTCGTTGATCGTGCCCTCGCCCTCCATCCCGATCATCTTCTCGGTCGTCACCGAGCGCCGCGGCGCCTCGCTGATGAGCGTCTCCCCCTCGAACCCGAAACGGGTGGATTCGTCGTCGCCCTGCTGCCACACGTAGCGGTAGGTGTCGCCGACTTCGCACTCGACCATCTGCCAGCCGTCGGGGCCGAGCAGCCATTGCTTGAGCAGTTCGGGCTCCTGGTGCGCGCGCCAGACGAGGTCCTGCGGACCTTCGATGAGCCGGGTGATGCGCACGTGGGTGTCGTCGAGGATCTCGGTGCGGGTGCCCTTGCCCTGCGCGTAGTCGCGCAGGTCGTGCAGCACGGCATCCAGCTGGTCCATCGCCATGCGCGAGCCTTCGACGGCGCCCATGTCGATCGCCTGCTGCAGCCCTTCGAGCGAGGCGAACGTCGTGACGTTGGTCATGCGCGCGCCGGTGTCGGTCGCGGTGAATGCGTACGTCATGCGCATGGTCGGGAAGCCATCGAAGACGGTGCCCTCGGCATCCGTGAAGTTGTCGAGCACTTCGAAGCCGTTGCCCTCGTCGATCGAGAGGAACTCCCACGCCCCGTACGAGGCCTCACCTTTCGGGCTGGTCATGTGGTACTTCGCGCGGCCGCCGACCGTGAAGTCGAAGTCGGTGAAGGTGGCCGGCCACCCGGGAGGGCCCCAGAAGCGCTCGAGCTGGCGGGGCTGCGTGAACGCGCGCCACAGCCGGTCGACGGATGCGTCGACGTCGGCGACGAGCGTCATCGTGAGGTTCTCGGTGTCGGTGGTGATGTCGGTGACAGGCATTGCTCTCTCCTTGGGTGACTTCGTATGGGTCAGTGCTCGGGCTCGGCGAGGAACGCGTCGAGCCGGTCGATGCGTGCGCGCCAGAGGTCTTCGTAGCGCGACAGCAGGGCGCGGGCGCGGGCGATCATGACGGGATCCGCTCGGACAAGCCGCTCCCGGCCCTCGGCGCGCTTGACGATGAGGTGTGCGGCTTCGAGCACGGCCACGTGCTTCTGCACCGCGGCGAACGACATGTCGTAGTCAGCGGCGAGCGCCGAGACGGACTGCTCGCGCTCGATCGTGCGACGCAGGATGTCACGGCGGGTCGCCGCCGCGAGTGCATGGAACAGGCGGTCGGTCTCATCGTCGGTCAGCTCCGGGCTGGAATCTTGTACAACCATTTGGTTGTACGTTAAGGCAGTGGATGCCGGGTGTCAAGAGGTCTTCACAACCTCAGTCGAGCAGCTGCACTCCGAAGCCGGAGACGACGGCGCGCACCTCTGACAGGTAGCGGTGGGCCTGGTCGGTGAGCGGGATGGCGGTGTGGTCGATCCAGCCGATCTCGATGCGCTCTTCGACCTGGAGCGGGATCGCGACGATCTCGGGGTCGAGTTCGTCGCTGATGATGCCGGTCGAGATCGTGTAGCCGTCGAGGCCGATCATGAGGTTGAAGATCGTGGCGCGGTCGGACACGCGGATGTCCTGCCGGCTCGAGCGGGTCGAGAGGATCTCTTCGGCGAAGTAGAAGGAGTTGTTCGCACCCTGGTCGAACGTGAGGCGCGGCAGGTCGGCGAGGTCGTCGAGCGTCACCCGCTCCCGCTTCGCGAGCGGGTTGGTGCGCGAGATGAAGATGTGCGGGTCGGCGAGGAACAGCGGGTGGAAGGCGAGCCCCGAGTCGCGCAGCAGCTTGTCGATCACCTTCCGGTTGAAGTCGTTGCGATAGAGGATGCCGATTTCACTGCGCAGCGTGCGGACGTCTTCGATGATGTCCCACGTGCGGGTCTCGCGGAGCGAGAATTCGTACTCCGCGGCATCCGAGGCCTTCACCATGCGCACGAAGGCGTCGACGGCGAACGAGTAGTGCTGCGTCGAGACGCCGAGCAGACGGCGGGAGGGCGGGCGGTCGAGGTAGCGCTGCTCGAGCAGTTCGACCTGCTCGACGACCTGGCGGGCGTAGCCGAGGAACTCGGCACCCTCGTCGGTGAGGGTCACGCCGCGCGCGGAGCGGACGAGCAGCGGCCGGCCCACGCGCGACTCGAGGTCTTTCATCGCGGCCGACATGGTCGGCTGCGCGACGTAGAGCAGGTCGGCCGCGCCCGAGATCGACCCCTCGGCCGCGACCTCGATGAAGTAGCGCAGCTGCAGCAGCGTCATCCCGCCCGATCGTTGAGCCATAGGCAAACCCTATATGAGCGCATAGTCAGCGCAAGTTACCCGATAACCGCCTTGCGGCGTCACCATTGATGCATCCCCCTTCTGCGGCCGACCCCGGCCCACCCGACCGGATGACGAGCATGGCCCACGACTTCAGCTTCCGCTTCACGACGACACGCTTCGACGAGGACTACACCCCCTCCGACGACTCGCGCGTCACGACGAACTTCGCGAACCTGGCCCGCGGTGAGCACCGTCAGCAGAACCTGCGCAACACGCTCGCGATGATCGAGAACCGGTTCAACGACCTCGCAGGCTGGGACAACCCGACTCGCGACCGCTACGCCGTCGAACTCGAGATCGTCTCGGTGCATCTTGACTTCACCGCCGACGGTGAAGCGCAGAGCTTTCCGCTGCTCGAAGTGCTCGACACCTCGATCGTCGACCGCCGCACGGGTGCCCGCCACCACGGCATCGTCGGCAACAACTTCTCGTCGTACGTCCGCGACTACGACTTCAGCATCGTGCTCCCCTCGCTCAGCAACAGCGGATCGTCGCACCTGCCCGACGACTTCGGCCTGCTGCACGGCCGCCTGTTCGAACAGTTCCTGGCATCCGACGCGTACCGCGAGCGCTTCACGCAGACACCGGTCATCTGCATCAGCGTCTCGACGAGCAAGACCTACCGTCGCACCACGAACGTGCACCCCGTGCTGGGCGTCGAGTACGAGCAGGACGCGTTCTCGCTGACCGACGAGTACTTCGCCAAGATGGGCCTGCAGGTGCGGTACTTCATGCCGCGCGGCAGTGTCGCGCCGCTCGCGTTCTACTTCCGCGGCGACCTGCTGAGCGACTACTCGAACCTGCAGCTGATCAGCACGATCAGCACGATGGAGACGTTCCAGAAGATCTACCGCCCCGAGATCTACAACGCGAACTCGGCCGCAGCCGACATCTACCGGCCGACCCTCGAGTCGCTGGACTTCTCGCGCACGCAGATCGACTACGACCGCGAAGAGCGCAGCCGACTCGGCGTCACGCAGGGCAAGTACACCGACGAGCACTTCATGACGCCGCACAACGACGCGCTCGAGCAGTGGCTCGCCGGCGCGCTCGCCCCGGTCGGCTGAGCGCGGAGGATCACGACATGAGCACCCTCCTTCCGACCTCGATCGTCGGCAGCCTGCCCAAGCCGTCGTGGCTCGCCGAGCCCGAAACCCTGTGGTCACCGTGGAAGCTCGAAGGCGACGCGCTCGTCGAGGGCAAGCAGGATGCGCTGCGCATCGCCGTGCAGGAGCAGACGCGCCGCGGCATCGACATCGTCAGCGACGGCGAGCAGACCCGTCAGCACTTCGTCACGACCTTCATCGAGCACCTGAGCGGTGTCGATTTCGAACGGCGCGAGACGGTCCGTATCCGCGACCGCTACGACGCGAGCGTGCCCACGGTCGTCGGCGCGGTCGGCCGCGAGCGGCCCGTGTTCGTCGACGACGCGAAGTTCTTGCGGCAGAGCACCGACCGCCCGATCAAGTGGGCACTGCCCGGCCCCATGACGATGATCGACACGCTCTACGACGCCCACTACAAGAGCCGCGAGAAGCTGGCGTGGGAGTTCGCCGGCATCCTCAACCAGGAGGCGCGCGAGCTCGAAGCCGCCGGCGTCGACATCATCCAGTTCGACGAGCCCGCGTTCAACGTCTTCTTCGACGAGCTGAAGGACTGGGGTGTCGCGACGCTGGAGCGTGCGGCCGAGGGTCTGCGCGCCGAGACCGTCGTGCACATCTGCTACGGCTACGGCATCAAGGCGAACACCGACTGGAAGGCCACGCTCGGTTCGCAGTGGCGGCAGTACGAGGAGTCGTTCCCGCTGCTGCAGCGCTCGACCATCGACACCGTCTCGCTCGAGAGCCAGCACTCGCACGTGCCCATGGACCTCATCGAGATCCTGCGCGGCAAGAACGTCATGCTCGGCGCGATCGACGTCGCGAACGAGACCGTCGAGACGCCCGAAGAGGTCGCCGATGTGCTGCGCAACGCACTCGCCTTCGTCGACGCCGACAAGCTCATCCCCAGCACGAACTGCGGCATGGCGCCGTTCCCGCGGGATGTCGCCCTCGCCAAGCTCAGCGCCCTCAGCGCCGGGGCACGCATCGTCCGCGAGGAGTTGGCGTGAGCACGCCCGACACCGCCACCAAGGGACTCGAGCCCAAGCACGGCTTCGCGTCGTCGCTGTCACCGGACGAGTTCAAGTCGCTGTTCCGCGGCCACCCCGGCGGGGTCGCGGTCATCACGGCGGATACCGGCGATGGCCCGGTCGCACTGACGGCCACGTCGGTATCGTCGGTGAGCGCCGAACCGCCGCTGTTGATCTTCTCGATCTCGGCGATGTCCTCGGCATCCGCCGTGCTCTCGCGCGCCGAGACCGTCGTCGTGCACCTGCTCGACGCACACGACCTCGACGTCGCGAAGCTCGGCGCGACGGGTGGCGCCGACCGGTTCGCGCAGACGCACACCTGGTCGCGGCTGGTCACCGGTGAGCCGGTCTACCGCGACGTTCGCGCGTGGGTCCGCTGCGCCGTGATCGACCGCATGGATGCCGGCACCTCGACCGTCATCGCCGCCCACGCGCTGCAGTCGCACATTGAGCGGGACGCGCACCCGGGCGCCTCCGGCGATGCGCTGGTCTATCACAACCGCACCTGGCATCGCCTCGGCGAGCACTCCCGCATCGACGACTGAGGCGTGTCCGCCCCGCGCCGGGCGATCTCTCCCCCGCGTCGTGCGTGACTCCCCCCGTCGCGCGGAACTCCCCCGCGTCGTGCGGAACTCCTGAGTTTTCGACAGCGCATGCCCGCCGAGCCCCGGAATCCCGGCCCTGCCTGGCGCCGGCACGACCAAAAGTCAGGAGTTACGCACGGCAACACGCGCTCACCCGGCGACCCGCGATCGCGGTCGTGACTCAACCCCCGGCGCCGAGCACGTCGTCGAGATCGTAGGAGACGGGTTCGTCGAGCTGCTCGTACGTGCAGTCGCGGGGGTCCTTGTCGTCGCGCCACCGGTTGAACTGGGCGGTGTGGCGGAACCGGGTGCCCTCCATGTGGTCGTAGCGCACCTCGACCACACGCTCCGGGCGGAGCGGGGTGAACGACAGGTCCTTGTTCGCGTTCCAGCGGGAGTACGCGGATGAGGTGGGGGTGCGGGGAAAGCTCTGGTCGCGGTTGTCGGCGGTCTGATCGGCGGTCGCCTCGTCGCCCTCGCCCGCCCACGACCACGGATGGCCCTCGAATCCGGTGACCAGCGGCTGCAGTTCTTGGAACAGTTCCTCACGGCGCTGCATGCTGAACGCCCCGATCACCCCGACCGACTGCAGGGTGCCGTCTTCGGCGTAGAGGCCGAGCAGCAGCGACCCGATCTTGTCGTCACCGGACTTGTGGGTGCGGTAGCCGGCGACCACACAGTCGGCGGTGCGCTCGTGCTTGATCTTGTACATCGCGCGCTTGTCTTCGAGGTAGAGCAGGTCGGCGGGCTTGGCCATGACGCCGTCGAGCCCGGCGCCCTCGAACTGCTCGAACCAGCGGCGGGCTTCGTCGCGGTCCTGCGTCGCCGGAGTGAGGTGGATCGGCGCTTTCGCGCCCGCGAGCAGCTTCTCCAGTTCGGCCCGCCGTTCGGCGTACGGCCGCTCGGTCCAGTTCGTCTCACCGTGGGCCAGCAGGTCGAACGCCACGAAACTCGCCGGGGTCTCGGCCGCGAGCTTCTTGACGCGGCTCGCGGCGGGGTGGATGCGCTGCTGCAGCAGCTCGAAGTTCAACCGATCACCGGACTCGGGGTCGACGAGCACGATCTCGCCGTCAATCACCGTGTGGTCGGGGAAGTTCGCGATGATCGCCTCGACGAGCTCGGGGAAGTAGCGGGTCATCGGCCGTTCGTTGCGCGAGCCGATCTCGACCTGGTCGCCCGAGCGCCAGATGAGCGAGCGGAAGCCGTCCCACTTCGGCTCGAACCACATGTCGCCCTTGGGAAAGTCCTTCACCGACCTGGCGAGCATCGGCCCGTACGGCGGCACGATCGGGGTGCCCCAGTGCGCGTCTCGGTCGGCCTTCGGCGCGAGGTATTCCTCGTCGTCGCGGTCCTTGCGGCGCTTCGACGGCTGCACGCGGGGCGGCTCGCCGGGCATCTTCGGGTAGTCGGGCGGAAAGTTCAGTTCGCCGAGCCCGCGCTCGACCTGCTCGTCCCACAGCGCGAGCGCGGGGGCGAGCGCGCCGACGTGGTCGTCGATCGTGGACCATGCGTCGCCGCGGTCGGCGAGGATGCCGGGAACTGTCCGCACGGTGAAATCTCCCGGCTTGCAGTCGCGCAGCTCGTCCCACGTGACCGGGAACGACACCGGCGCACCGGGCAGCGGCCGCGGCGAGTACGCGCCGGCGAGGGTCCGGTCGCGGCAGGACTGGTTGAAGTCGACGAACACCCGCTCGCCGCGTTCTTCCTTCCACCAGGATGCGGTGACCAGGTCGGGCAGGCGGCGTTCCAGTTCGCGGGCGATGCCGATGACGCCGTGGCGCACGTCGAGGAACTCGTGGTCGGGCGCGATGCGGCAGAACACGTGTACGCCGCGGTTGCCACTGGTCTTCACGAACGGCACGTAGCCGAGCTCCTCCAGCAGCTCCTTCAACGCGAAGGCGGCTTCAACCGAGTCGGCGAAGTCGCGGCCCGGCTGCGGGTCGAGGTCGATACGCAGTTCGTCGGGGTTGTCGAGGTTCGCGGTGCGCACCGGCCACGGGTGATACGTGATGGTGCCCATCTGCGCCATCCACACGAGCCCCGCGGTGTCGTCGATGACGAGCTGCTCGTGGCGGCGACGGCTCGGGTAGGTGCACGTCACCCGCCGCATCCACGACGGCGCACCGGCAGGCGGGCGCTTGGAGAAGAACTCGTCGCCGCCGACGCCGTCCGAGAACCGCTGGAGGGTGATCGGCCGGTCGCCAATGGCGCGGAGGGCGCCGTCCGAGACGCTCACGAGATATTCGGCGAGTTCGAGCTTGGTGACGGGTGCGGCACCGTCCATGAGCTCGGACGACCACATCTCGCGGTCGGGCGAACTGACCTTCACCTGTCGCGTCTCGCCGTCGGGGGTCTCGAACTCCATGACGCTCATGGGGTGACACTATCTGGGGCGGGTGCTCGACACGAGGATGCCGGTGGCACTTACCGCCCGGCCGAAGCGTCGTCAACCCCGTCGCGGCGCGCGGATCGCGAGGGCAGGGTGGACACCATGAACACCGACGCCAGCGGCACCGCGAACGAGCCCGACGAGCCCGCAGAGCCGGAAGAGACGACCGGGTCGGCCGGATCGGCCGAGTCGGCCGAACCCGACGAACCCGCCGAGCCGACGACCGAGCAGCTCGACGCGCCGAGTACGGAGAAGGATCCGGGCGAAGAGCCTGCCGCTCCGGCACCGGAGTCCAAGCCGGGCGAGGAAGTGCCGAACCATCAGGCGGTCGGCATCGGCGTCGTCGGTGGGCCGCTCGTCGAGCCGGATCAGCCGTTCGAGCCGATCGACGCAGACGATCCAGAGAGCGACCGCAGTCGCGACACCTGACGCGCCAGGTCAGGTGCGTGACGCGCAGGCGACGCACATCGTCGCCGACGGCACCGCTTCGAGGCGTGCCGCGGGGATGGGTTCGCCGCAGCCGGTGCATACGCCGTAGGTGCCGTTGACCACGCGTGCGCGGGCGGCGCGCACCTGGTCGAGCTCGACTCGGGTGGCCGCGCGGACGGCTTCGACGCGTTGCCATTCGCTCGACAGCGTCACGCCTTCGGGATCGTGTTCGTCGTCGGCCGTCGCGTCGGCGCGGTCGTGGCGCAGGTCGGCGTCGTCGGCGTCGAGGCGTTCGAGCAACTCGATGAGCGCCTGCTCGCGCTGCGCCAGCGACTCGTCCGCGTCCATGCCGTGACCCTACGCCCGGTCGCCGACAGTCGCGAGGTCACGCGTCGCCGAGTCCCCGCATCCACCCGGGCAGCGCGTCGAGGACCGCGACGTGGCCCGACCCGTCCGTGATGGTCAGCGTCGCGGAAGGCAGGGCGGCGGCGAGCCGTTCGGCGTGGTGGGCGGGAATGATCCGGTCGGCCGCCCCCTGGAACAGATGCACCGGCGCGGTCACTGCGACGAGGTCGACGCCCCACGGTGCGACGAAGGCGAGGTCGTCGTCGATCTCACCGGCATCCGACCCGGCGGTACCGGCAGCGCCGGCGTCTTGTCCGATCGCGCCCCACGCGCCTTCGAGCGCCGCCCAGTCGGCGGGCGTGAACATCGCGGGGTCGAACCCGGCCGCCTGCTGATGCTGTTCGCGCGCGGCGCGCCCGAGGGATGCCGGGCGAAGTCCGCCCCCGTCGCCGTGCATGCCCGCGAACCAGTCGTCGGTCCCGTCGAAGGGCGCCGGTGACGCGAACGTCGCGACGCCGCGGACGCGGTTGCCGTGCAGGGCCGCGAGGGCGAGGGCGTGCGGGCCGCCGCCGGAGTAGCCGGCCGTCCAGTACCCGTCGACCCCGAGGCGGTCGAGGGTCTCGCCGACGTCGCGCGCGGCATCCGCGACCGATCGTCCGGACCACGCGGGCACCCCGGCGAAACCGGGGCGCGTCACGGCGACCAGGGCGATGCCCAGGTCGGCGGCGAGCGCCGCGATCGGGGCGGGGTGGGCGCCGGTGTGCGGGGTGCCGTAGTGCATGACGAGGACGGGCGCGTCTGCGGTGTCGGAGCCGGCGCGGTGCACGCGGGCGGTCGCGCCGCGGGCGAGGGCGAGTTCGGTGACGTCAGGCATGGTGCCGTCTCACTGCTCGTCGTCGCGAGGTTCGAGCACGAGTGCCGCGGCGCGCAGCGGCTCGGGCAGCAGGAGTGCCGCGACCTCGGCCCGCTCGTCCTCTTCGGCTTCGGCCTCGTAGAGGTCGGTGAGCACGAACCGCACGAGGGCGGGCCAGTCGGCCCACCGCTCGAAGCGCTCTTCGGCTTCGGCGTTCCATTCTTCGAAGCTGCCGTCGGGCAGTGCGAAGACGGTCGAGGTCGCGCTGGACTGCCACAGCGGCAGCCACTCAGCCGTCCCGAACTCGCGCAGCGCGGTCATCGCGGCACCGGCCGGGTCGAGCCAGACCGATTCAAGCGAGAACTCGAGTGACGGGTGCACCTCTCCGCCGCCCTGCGTCGCGATCCGCGCCACCGGTTCAGGAAGTCCGCGGGCGACGATCGCCGCGGCGAGTTCAGGCTCAGTCCACGGTGCCTTGTCCATGGCGGCAGGGTAGCGCAGCGGTGCCGTGCGATCGTCAAGGTCAGCGGTGACCGCCGCCCGAAGGGCGTGTCACGGGCCGGTGAGCAGCGGCCGCGCGGGTCCGATCCACGCTCGAAGGAGGAGCACGACCGCGGTGCCCGTGAGCACGCCGTCAAGGAGCCCCGCCGGCAGCATGAAGATCATCAGGATCAGCGGATCCGGCGAGCGAGCTGCCACGCACCGAGGGCGGTGAACACGGCGAAGACCCCGAAGAGGACGGCGATGGCGAAGCCCGATGTGACCTCGAAGTCTCCAACGTGCGCCGAGATGCCGTAGAACGCCTCGATCGCATCGGATGCCTGAGTCTGGCCGTCGGCGAGCGCGGCGAGTGGTTGCGCGGTCATCGGCCCGCGGATGAGCATCGCGGACTGGGCGAACGGCAGGGCGTTCATCACGTTGACGATGCCGTCGGGGAGCGTGCCTGCCGGAATGTACGCACCGGCGAGGAAGCCGATGATCGTGCCGACGACCGTCGACAGCGCGGCGAAGGAGCCGGAGCTGCGCAAGAACGTGACGACGAAGCTCGACAGGGCGGCGAACGCGAGGCTCGAGATCGCCACGTATCCGATGGTTGTTGCCGTCTCTTCGACGGTCATCAGGGCGTCGCCCTGGATCAAGAGGTACAGCTGCCCGATCGCGACGATGACCAACGTCATCGTGAACGAGATCACGAAGCTCGACAGCAGGTAACCGAGGATCAACTCGGGTCGGCGGATCGGCGAGACGATGAAGTCGCTGAACCGGCCACTCGCCTTGTCGTCGACGAACACGGCGAGCGCCGCGAGCGCCGTGGTCAGCGTCGAGATCATGGTGATCCCGGCGAAGACCCACGTGTTCACGAACCACTGGATATCGCCCTCGCTGGCATTCGGCAGCTGTTGGGTCAGGTTGTCGACTTGGAGGCCGCCGAGGAACAGTGCGTAGAGGCCGATGAGAATGAGCGCCGACAGCAGCGAGAAGAACACGCCCGCGCGGTCACGGAAGAAGAGGCGGAGGTTTCGCCCGGTGAGAATCGCGACCGACCTCATGCGATCTGCCCTCCCGTCACGTTCAGGAAGACGTCATCCATGGTGCCGTGGCGGAACTCGAAGTCGTCGATCGTCAGCCGGTTGAGCAACTCCTTGGCGTGCGCTGCGGACTGCACGGGGATGCGGACGACGTCACCATCCGCCTCAGCATCGAGCCCCAGGGTGCGGCACTCCTCGACGAGCGCGGTCTGGTCGGCACCGCGCACCGAGAGCACGCTGCTGCTGTAGCGGGATCGGAGTGCTGTCGGGGTGCCCGCGGCGACGATCTCGCCCTTCGCGATGATGCACACCTCGTCGGCGCGTTCCGTCTCTTCCATGTAGTGCGTCGTGAGGAACACGGTGGTCCCGTGGTCGGCGCGGAGCTGCCCGATTGCAGACCAGATCTGCTCACGCGACTGCGGGTCGAGTCCCGAGGTCGGCTCGTCGAGGAACACGACCTTCGGGTGGTGAAGAATCGCTCGCGCGATGTCTGCCCGTCGCTTCTGGCCGCCCGAGAGCGTGCCGTAGCGGCGGTCGAGGAACTCTTCGAGCGCGACGAGGGTCGACAGCTCGGCGATGCGCTGTGCAGCCTGGCGCCGGGTCAGGCCGTAGAACCCTGCCCGCACAGCGAGGTTCTCGCGAACCGTGAGCAGCGGATCCAGCAGCGACTGCTGGAATACCGCGCCGATGATGCGGCGGACCGTGTTCGCCTCTTTCACGACGTCGTGTCCTTGAACGCGGATCGTTCCGGATGTCGGGCTCAGCGTCGTCGTGATGCATCCGATGGTCGTGCTCTTGCCAGCACCGTTCGCGCCGAGAAAGGCGAACAGCGAGCCGGTGGGCACGCTCAGCGACAGATCTCGGACGGCTTCGAAAGAGCCGTAGCGCTTCTTCAGGCGCTCAATGTGGACAGACACGACGACCCCCCAGCCGTGAAACGACGATCACTCAACACCGTGAGCAACCCGCCGTCGCGTCGCCTTCGGATCCTTCCGTTGAGCACGGTACACGACCCGGCGCTCGCGGATCGATGTATTTCGCCGCGACCCGAAGCCCTCCTCTCCTGTGATCGCGCACGGCTGCGCGGCTGTCTGGGGGAGACACCATGATCACCACGTTGCTCACCGAATCCGGCATCGTCGGCATGCACGTCGACGATGTGCGGTCGCTGATCTGGCTCGTCAGGGATGACGGGGTCGTGCTGACGACCGACCTGTCCGGAAACGCCGAGAAGTATCAGCAGCTCGCGGGTACGCCCGTCGACATCGCCGGAGCGAAGACGGCGCTCGCCGTCGCGCTCGACGACGGGTCGACGTGGACGATCGATCCGGATGATCCGGTGAACCCGGCCGTGCACGTCGCGACGTTCTCGGCGGCGCCGACGCAGCTGGTCGTCAGCCCGTCGGGCAAGACGATCCTCGGCGCGGTGGGCGGTGCCGGCGAACGAATCGCGGTCACGAGCGGCGCCGTCACACCGTACGCGCTGCCGGCCGGCACCACGGGTGTCGCGCTGCTGACCTCGGCAGTCGTGGCCGCGACGAACGACCCGGTCACAGCGAAATCGCGACTGCGGCGACTCGGCGGCTTTTGGCTCGGCCCGGCATCCGCTCCCGTCGCAGCGCTCGGGCGGGCGGGGTCCTCGGTCGACGGCACGGTTGCGTTCGGCGCGTCGCCGGCGACCAACACGGTCGTCGCGTGGGAGCCTGCGACCGCCACAACGACCACGGGGGATGCCGCCGCGCTGCCGGGCACTGTCATCGAGGTGCAGGGGCTCGCAGACGGCCGCATCGTCGTGCTCACCGACCAAGTGCTCGCGATCGTCGACACCCTCGCCGACCTGACCGTCAGCGTTCCGCCGTCGATCGTCGAGCCTTCGCATCCACTGTTCGTCGCGTCGTGGGTGCGGCTCGAGTACGACTTCGGCACGACCGGCCTGACCGCCGCCGACGTGACCTTCACCGTGCCCGACGGACCGGATGCCGGCATCGTCTCGCACACGCGTGAGAACGGTTCGGGCGAACCGACCCCGATCCTCGTTGCCGGCGGACGGCTCGGCACGTACAAGGTCGTCATGGTCGAGACGGCCACCGGTACCGACCTGGCCACGGCGGAGTTCACCGTCACGAACGACTGGGATGACGCAGACACCGGACCGTCGCGCATGATCACCGGGGTTTCGGGCGACTTCTCGGGCGACTCGGGTTGGGGCGGCGGCCCGTCGACGCCGCAGAACCTTGGCGACCTCACGCGCACCGGAGACTGGAACGTGCTGGTGATGCTCGTCGACACGAGCACCGCCCGCTGGCCTGCCGCAACCCTCGCGCAGAGCCGCACCGACGCGCTCGACCACGCGATCGACGGGTTCAACGTGAGCGGCACCGACCGGTCGGCGAAGCTCTACTACGACGAGACCTCGTCGAACCAGTTGACCCTCGTGCCCTACAACAACACGACGTTCGGCCCCGTCCAGATGCCGAACGGGTGGGGCAGCTACTTTGCTCAGAAGACGGATGCCATGGGCAACGTCACCGATACGCGCTGGGCGCCGAAGGACTCGTCCTGGCAGGCGTTCCTCACGCAGGCGATCAATGACGGCGTCGTCACCACCGCCGACCTGCAGGCCGTGGACTCGGTGGTCTTCATCCCGTTCTCGCCCGACGCGAATCCGACCGCCGGCGACCGGTTCGCGTGGCCGTACGGCGCAATCGGCAAGCAGAGCATGCTGCTCGGCACCAACGTGATGACCGACCAGGGTCTCATCGCGTGCGTGCAGGTGCCGCTCGACTTCTTCACGCACGACGGCCGGCACGCGCACACGACCCTCAGCCACGAACTCGGACACAACCTGGGTCTGCTCGATGTGTACGACACCCCCGACTACAGCGCCGAGGTCTCGGGGCGCATCACGTCTGACTGGGAGATGATGGCGGGCTCGCGCAACACGCTGCCGCACTACTCGATCTCTAACAAGATGCGCATGGGGTGGGTGCCGGCGAGCCAGTTGCGGCTGTTCAACTTCTCCGGCGCGGGCGGGGTCGACGAGACGGTGACGCTGCACGCGGCCGAACTCGGCAGCCCGCCGGCCGGGCGGGTGCGAGGTGTCGAGATCCGGCTCGGCGACGGGTGGAACACGTACCTGGAGTACCGCTCCGAGCAGGCCGGGTTCATCTCCGACGACGTGCCCACCGACCGACGGGTCGTGCTGACGGATGTCACGAGCGACAGCTTCTCGCCGCCCGTGCAGCGGCCGAGCATCCTGTTCGTGCCGAACGACCTCGACGGCGACGGCCGCATCCTCGGTGTCGGCAGCGACTTCACCGCGACCGACCCGGGCACCGGGTTCGAACTCGAGGTGTCGGTGGTCTCAACCGATGAAGACAACGCCGTCGTGCGGGTTCGGTACGGCTCGAACGGGCGGCCCGACCTCGGCATCCGCCCGTGGGACAACGGTCCACGCTGGCAGAGTCCCGACATCGAGGTGCGCAACGACAAGAACGCGGCCGACCCGTCGCTGTTCAACGTGCCGTGGGCGGGCAGGCCGAACACGATCGTGGCGAAGATCACGAACTCGGGCGATTTTCCGGCGACGGGGGCGCGGGCGGAGTTCTTCGTCACCGAATACTCCGCCGGCGACGGGCCGTGGGTGCCGCTGGGCAGCGTGACGAGGAACGTCGCGGCCGGTGCGACCGAGGAGTTCAGCGTCGGGTGGAACCCGTCGGCCGATGAGTCGATGCACTACTGCGTCATCGTGCGCATCGCGCCATACGAAGACCCGGGCAACCCGGCGATCGAAGACACGAACATCTACAACCAGGAGGCGCGCAGCAACTACACGCGGTTCATCTCGGCGAGCGCGTCGCCGTCGAGCCGGGTGGGGACATCGGTGCTGCTGTCGAACCCGTACGGCGAGACCACGACGGTCACGGCGCGGGTGCGGCAGACGCATCCGCTGCACCGCACGTTCATCGACCACCAGTGGTTGACGGTCGAGCCGGGTGCGCCCCGGCCGATCATGGTGCTCGACGAGGCGCTGCTCGGTACGGCGGAATGGCCGTATGAGGTGAAGGACGAGCGCCGCTGGGCCAAGGTGCTGTGGGGCAAGCCGAACCTCGTGAGCGTCGAGGGGTGGGCGCGGGTGCCGCAGACCGACGACTGCATCGGCCGGGTGCCGACCGGCGGCGTGTGCATGTCGGTGCAGGCGGCGCGCGAGACCCGCACCGAGATCCTCGAAGCGGGGCCGAACTGGGTGCACGGCAAGGTCTCGTTCGTCGACACCGACGGACCCGTGCCCGATGGCGGCGTCGTGCTCATCGAACTCGGCGACGACAAGGGCACCTGGACGGTCACCACGACCACGAAGAGCGGCATGTTCCGCACGAAGTTCGAAGGCAAGGAGAAGGTGCGCTGGATGATCGCCCACTACCTCGGCGCGTTCGGCGCAGCGGCGAGCGAAAGCAAGCGCGTCGACGTGTGAGGTCGGGTTCGGGGGTGGGTGCTAGTCGGTCTCGTCCGTCGGCTCGGGCCGGCGTCGCACAATGACACGTGCGATCAACGCAGCACCACCGAGCAGGCAAAGCCAGGCAATTCCGAGTGCGACCGGCCCAAGCAACGGGTTCGGCGCAAGCCACGCCTGGATCGCGCTGGTGCCCTTGAAGAGCATCCACGCGAGGAAGACTCCGATCAGCGCACAGCCGCCGAGGATGAGGCCAAGGTTCTTTCCCACCATCCGAGGCTATCGAAGACCCCACCCGGGGAGGGAGACACGTCTCAGGTCGCTTCGCCACCGGCATCCCGCACGGATGCCAGCACGACCTCGTCGCGGCATCCGCGCGCGAATCCGGCGATGCGCCGGTCGATGTCGCGTTGCAGCACGCGGCGTCCGATCGCTTCAGCGAGGGGTGCGAGCCAGGTGGGACGGCAATGGAAGCTGTACTTCCAGGTCGCTTTCGTGCCGCCGTCGGTAGGGGCGAACCGCCAGCCGCCGGCGAGCTGCGAGAAGAACCACGGGCCGCGCACCATCTTCATGCCGACGTTCGTGGGCGGCGCGTAGGAGACGTATTCGCTGACCATGCCGAGCCCCCAGCGGTGGCGGGTGTAGGTCTGCACACCGACGGCGGGGTCGGTCGCGCCGCCGAGGAAGTATTGGCGGCGGATGAACGGATCCCACCGCAGCCGCACGTCGCCGGTCGTCTGCGCGACCGCGAACGCGGTGGTCGGGTCGACCGGCACGATCACGGTCGAGGTGACGTTCGGCATGGTGCGACCTTACGCCGCGCTACGCGATGTGACGGCGACGGGCCGCGGGTGCGTGCGCGTCTTTAGCCTGGAGGGGTGAGCACTCTCGACGTCAACGCCCTCCTCCGCCAGCGCTATGGTGCCGGGGCTCCCGTGTTGACCGATCCCGACATCGTCGCCTCCGACACGCTCGGTTTGCTGCTGCGGCATCGTTCGGTGCGCGCGTTCACGGGCGAGGAGGTTTCGGATGAGGTCATCACCGCGATCGTCGCCGCCGCGCAGTCGGCCGCGAGCTCGTCGAACAACCAGTCGTGGAGCGTCGTCGAGGTGCGCGACCGAGACCGCCTGCGCCGCCTGGTGACCGAGGCGGGCGCCAGCGCGTTCGTCAGTGAGGCGCCGGTGGTGCTGCTGTTCGTCGCCGACTGGGCGCGTGCCACCGAGATCGCCCGCTGGCACGACGAACCCGCGGATGCCGCGGCCTACCTCGAGAGCACACTCGTCGGATTCGTGGATGCCGGCATCGCCGCGCAGAGCGCCGTCGTCGCCGCCGAGTCACTCGGACTCGGCACCGTCTACCTCGGCTCGCTGCGCAACCACCCCGAGGTCGCCGCCGCCGAGATCGGCCTCCCTCAGGGTTCAGCCGTCGCCTTCGGTGTCGCGATCGGCTGGCCCGATCCAGCCGATACCGCCGGCATCAAGCCCCGCCTGCCGCAACGCGCCGTCCGCTCCCGCGAGCAGTACCAGCCCATCTCGCGCGACAACGTCGAGGCGTACGAGGCCGAACTCGCCGCGTACAACGCGTCGCAGGGACGAGCCGGAAACTGGACCCGCCAGGTCGTCGCGCGCGTGCGGGACATCGCCGGGCTGCACGGTCGCGAGAACGCCCGCGATGCGCTGGGGCGGCGGGGGTTGCCTTCGCGGTAGGGTGCTTCGTCATGTACTCCCGGACACGCGATGATCTCGAGCCGTCGCGTGCTGAGCGTTCACGCACCAGTCACGCTGCGGCGGACGCTACTCGACCCACTCTTGCGCGTAGGCAACAACGATCTCGATCACTGTTTGAATCTCCACGTTGCAGTTCTTGAACTCAATTTGGTCCAGGCAACTCGCGTCGCCTCTGACTACATCCGCGATCAACGCGTGGATGAAGGACTGCGTGGCGAGTCGCACATTGGCGAAATCGAGGATGACCTTCTCACCGCGCTCGACGCCCCGCCGAACGTAGGTCGTCCGGATGTACGCCGCTGCATCCTTATCACCTGCGAAAGGACCGGTTGACGCATAGATCTTCACGTGAAGCGAGCCTTCCGTGCTTGCTTCTTCCGCGCCGACACCCGCGCATGGTAGATCCCGCGTATCTGCTTGAACAGCTCTTCGTACTCACCGCTCAGGTTCAGCACGAGGTTTACCCCAACCACAGTTCCTTGAAGGGGAGCCGAGAGATCAAGCCACGTCGTCGTCGCTGTCTCAAGTGCCTCGGCAAGGTTGTCCGGTATTTCCTCTCTCTCCTCAATCCGCATCAGGCTGCCGTCAGACGCCATCACCAGCGACTGACCGGCGACCGCGCACATAGATCGCATAAAGAACAGCCCTGCGCCGCCATTAGTTTCGTTCCCACCGAACTGCTTGGTAGTTCCGCTGATGCCAGGTTGGAACGCCAGCGCAATGGCTTCACGGTCGGTCGGGGCAGCATGGAAGCGCCTAATTGTTTGCGGCACACCGACACCAGCGTCAGCGACACCGAGCCGCACGCGCCCATCTACAAGGTCCGCCGCGACGTATGCGCCTCCAGCCTGGCCTGCGTGCTCCAACACATTGCGAAGCAACTCCCAGAGTACGTAGGTGACCGCGCTCGCAGTCTTCGGCTCAGCGTGAAGTAGGGGCACGAAGTCCGTTACGAGCCGGTTGGCTTCCACGTTGCTCTCAACGCGCTGGACTGGAATAAACCGACCGGTCGGGTCAGGCATGAATTGCCGATTGTGGTCGTTGACACCCAGGTGCTCGGCAAGCCCCATTTCACGCAACCGACTCGGCAATGACGCCCCCTCGACCAAGGCCAGCCGTTCGCCTGATCTGGACAGTCGTGCGGCCTGCGCGGCTACGGCGCATAAGACCATGGGGTGAACGTCGATCGCAACGCCGTCTTCGAACTCAATCGCAGACGATCCAGTGAAGGTAGCGGTATGCGGGATCACGAGTTCGACATCGGTTAGCCCGACCGTCGCAGGGATGAGGATCGTCATACCTGAACCTCGTCTCGTGACGTCGCGATTAGAGTTGTCACGATTTGCGTCGCCATACGAACTGGGACAGCATTTCCGATCTGGCGCTCGATGAGCCCGCGCGTGCCGGCGAACTGGTACGTCGGTGGGAATGTCTGGATAGTCGCCGCTTCGCGCAACGTGATCGGGCGATTCAAGTCCGGATGGACGAATGGTCCGCAGGACGGCGTTGTGCACCTCGTCGTCATAGTGGGAGCGGCTTCATCCCACCGGAGTCGGCCATACGCGCCCCCTGCGTCGCGCGCGGACTTGAGCCTCCGGTGGCACTCAAGTTGCAATTCTCTCGGCAAGTCGAAGCGAGTACCCCCCACCGGTACCGCTTCGATCCGATCCTGAACAATCTGCGATACCCGGGGCACGGCCATGAGTGGATCATCTCCGACACCCTCATCCGCCATTTCCTCGAATGCGCTCCTGACGGTCGCGCGCGGCGAGTCAGGATCCCCGAGTGTCTCAGGCAGAGGGTGTCGACTGCCTCGAGTTGCGAGAAGGATGTATCGGCGCCGTCGTTGAGGAACGCCGAAATCTCGGGCATCAACAACGTAGTCTCGAACTGCGTATCCCAAACCATGAAGCGTCAACTTGAGTTCGCGGGACCTCGAGTCCCTGCCCAACCCGGGAACGTTCTCAATCATCACGTGGAGTGGACGGAGAGCGCGCACGAAACGAACCGTCTCGCGCACGAGCTCGTTCCTCGGGTCATCAGATGAAACTCGCCCTTCGGCGAGGGTGGAGAACCCTTGGCATGGGGGACACGCCTTCAACAGCGTTAGTTGCCTGGGGTTGAGTTTTAAGACACGCATCATCTCAGCAGCAGGCAGTTGACGGATGTCAGTCTCCCAAAGCGTGGTCTCTGGGTGGTTGAGACGGTATGTCTTTGCCGCAGTCGAATCAAACTCGACGGCACCGATTACGCGCAATCCGGCATCCCGAATACCTTGAGTCGCTCCCCCCGCGCCGGCAAAGAGGTCGATCGCCGATCCGTTCACCGGCCGCCCTCCCCCGCCAGCCGCTGTGTGGTGAAGGCCAACCAGTCTTCATGGCGCGCCAGAGAAGTCATCAGTGCATCTCGCCATGTCACACACCTCAGTCCGCCAATCGCGAGTCGCGGACCGGCAGTCGTCCCCGGCGCGAAGCTGGGTGCCACGAGCATTGCACGGAGGGTTGCCTCACCTACTCTCCGGAACGCACCATCCACCGCGGTGGCGAATTGCGACACATCCTCGTGGGTAGCGGCGCGGGTCGTGATAGGCCAAATCACAACCCAATCCTCCGCAACGGTCGTCGTAGGCTCGTGGAGCAGCAGTAGGCCCTCCATGTGTGCGAGCGTCGTGGCGGCGCCGGCCGAGGAGCGAAATGCGCTCCAGCGAGGATCCAGTAGCCACGGGTCAACTCTGACTCGTTCGGCGAGAAGGGACAGCACACCCGGATCGCTTGTGACATTCTTGGAGAGATTCCGCAGGGCTGAGATCCGAGCGCCCAGGATGGATACTACCCGCGCCGCGTCGACTCGCATTGTTCGGTCTACGAGGCGCCAGAAATCAGCGTCCAGCGAGGAATCAACCTCGGATATCTCTCGGGAGATCTCCCGCAGGCGAGCGTCCTCCCGAGTCGCAACCACGGCACGCATCACGTCCGCTAGTTGCTCCCCATCCACCTCAGGTAGCTTCGCGAGCCTACGCGCGACGGCGGTGAGGGCGCGCCTTTCCTGAGGCTCAACGCTGCTTAGGACCGCCCCCACTCTTTCATCCTTGTCAAGGGTCTCCTCCGCCTTCCGGCTGCGCAGTTCTTGGCGCGCGCGAAGCGCCCATGCCAGCCGCTTTTGGCCCCACCGCAGGAAGTCATCGAGGCGCGCGTCCTCAAGCTGCAGTTGGTCGCGGTTGCTCTGGATGAAGTCTGTGTCGATGTCATCACCGCTATCGATCCAGTCAGCTTTGACCTCGCCCACCAAGTACTCCAGGCCCAGCTGAGCAGTAGTTCCTTGTGATCGTTCGAATTTGAACGGTCGCTGAGCCATCTTGTCGCGGGCCAGAACACTGACGCCCTGCTGCTCGCTCTCGGTCAGCGGCTTCGCTGTGAATCCGATCCACCACGAAACATGGTCGCCGGATGCGAGCTGCTCATGCGCCCATCCCTGCTCATCGATCTCAAGGTCTTCTGGATTGAAGTCCGCAGGGAGTCGGTACTCCAGGGGAATAGCGAACCGCTGCAGCGGCCGCCCGTTTATCCACACCGCCATGTCTCTTAGCGCGAATCGTCTCGACATCGATGTCATGAATGAGTCTTCGGAGATCTTGCGCTTCACACGCAGACCCGTGAGCCGAACCCTCGTGCCGGACGCGAGGCTCGCTCCATCAGGAGACACCAGTGGCGCGGGCGAGCTAACTGGGTCAACAAAATAGTCCCGATCGGGGCTAAGCCGGCGCAGTTCGTCGTAGTCGAGCCCAAACGAGGTGGTTTCGCCATCGCGGATAGTGGTGCATTCGAGGTAGCTGGCAGTGCCGAACGCCGCAAGCTTGCCGATGCCCTTTCGTCCATGGACTGGCCGGCCACCTTCCGACAAATCGCCGTTCGCCGTGAGCCTCCGCTTACGGCCAACAACGAGGTATGTCGCCTGCGCTGCAGCTCGGGTCATCCCGTGCCCGTCGTCCAGTACAACGATCTCCGCTGACCGCCCGGACCAATCCTCGTCGAAGGGGACACTGACCCAGACGTTCTTCGCATCGGCGTCCCAGGCATTGCTGATCAACTCAGCAACTGTCGCTGTCACCGACGGATAGAGCTGCGCACCGAGTTGTTCGACCAGTGAGCCCCCGAACTTCATTACCAGCGGCCGCTCGACTCCGGTCGGCGCTTCTAGCCCTAACGCTGCTCGTTGGTAGTCACCGTCGATGCTGTCCCCGCTCACTTGCCGCCTTCCGCTAGATGCGACGGGGAGATCTCCCACTGCGATCATTGGCGCCAGTGCCTGGGCAGTGGACTCCTGCGCCCCCTACCCCGTCAAGTTCGCGATGTTGGGCAGCCGTCCGACCAAATCCTAAGGTGTTGAGGGCAGGGCGGATGCAGCGCGCGGCGGGAAGCCGTATACGAGACCGTCGATCCCTGTCGGATCGTCCGCGACGAGCGCTCATGGAGCCGAATCGGCCGACCGAGCGATGCGATCAGGCGCTACTCCTCGGTCTTAGAGCGCCTTCGACACCTCGTGCCCCTCGTGTCGGGCAATATGTAGCTTGTGACCCGATCCGCCCCAGAGACCACTACCCCAGGCCGCCGGTGGCGCGAGCTAGTCAGGATCGCGGCGATCATCGTCGCCACGGCCACGATAACCGCCGTACTAATTCTCGCGATCGACCGCCCGCACCGGTCGGGACTCGGGGCCTGGGTGTCCGACTTCGCGAAGAGCCCAGGGCTTGCCGGTGTATGCGCTTTGGTGGCCGCATCACTTGCGCTATGGGGAATCATGCGCCAAGTCGAAGTGGCACGCCATGCCCAGCGCCTACAGCAGATCTCTGAAGCGCGGCGCGCGTGGTGGTCGTCCTTTGAATGGGTCGCGGCCCGCGCCGTACCTGCGAAATCCGACGACTTGCCACTGCCGTACGATGTGATCCTCAGCTCACTTACAGCGTTGTACGAGAGCGCCACCGACCCGGTCCAGCAACGAGCGGTCGGCGCAATAACTGACGTCGCATCGGAGATGCTCGACTCGAAAGACGCGGTAGGCGACGAACTGCCAGCGTCAGAATCAGGATCGACTACCCCGAGCCAAGAGCGCCGAGTGCTCGAAGCTCTACGCGCGTACTCGGCTGCTACCGCGAACTCACCCGCGGAATCGGCTGCAGTCGATGCGCAGTTGTACGAAGCTAATGTGATGGAAGCCCTCCAGCGAGTCACGCAGATCGAGCAACCAATCCATGAGCTCGGTGCCGGCTACGCGATGCGACCAGATGCCCTCGTCACGGTCCGCGGAGCGAGGGTGATCGTTGACGTGAAGGCATACACCCAAAGAGGACGGAAAATACCGCTCCAGGCTCTCAATCAGATCGTGCACTTGATGGAGGCGTCCAGAGCAGCTGGGGCAGTGATTGTTGCACCCGTTCCACTAGGCGAACTGCCTCAGGACACGAGGCGACCGATCCGATCCGTCGTATGGAACTCGCCCGCCGACGACCAGATCCTGTCCGCGGCCCTCGACGACTTCGGAGGGGCCCCGCCCGGGCCGTGAGCCCGGAGTGACTTCCTCCAACGATTCGTGTCGGGTGTCAGGGACTTGCGGCTTGAAATCGTGAGAACTAGCGGTCTGAAGTTGAGAGGAGTTCGGCTACCCGCGGTGCAGCTTCCCTGATCAACCGGAAGTACCCCGTGGAATTGCCAAAGACCTCGCGGTCGATGCGCACGCTCGCCACTAGAAAGGGCTGTTCGTCCTGCTTCAAGATCGCTGTTGGCACGAGCGAGGGCGGATCGAACACAAGACAGGGAAGCTCCGCGCGCAGGTTGAGGTCGTGTCCAACCCGCGCGGCATCCTCGATAACGCAGAGGAGATCGGGCGCGCCCGACGTGATGTTGGCGATCCGCGCGACGCGGTCAATTGGCGCGCCGAAGTAGTCACCGTTGAAGCCCATCGCGTCCCCCTTGGTGATCGCGGCGTGGAAAGTGAGTGAGGGTCGCGATGCCGCGTGCCCAACGTCCACCGCCCATAGCTCCTTGATGCCATCGAGAAGGCATAAGAGTTCAAGCGCTGCGCGAAAAGATGTTGCCCGGATCAGTGCGCCGTCACCCAACTCCTTGAACAGAAGAAGCGTGTCTCCACTCTCCTCAGTCACCAGCCGCATGAGCCTCATCAGAACTTCGGCACGAACGAATGCTCTGGATTCTCCCGCGCGCTGTCGGTAAGAAGCGCTCGAGTCAAGGTCGATCATTAGCCAATAGCCCGCTTCGAGATTGGCGCGCTGATAGGTATCGTCCGCCGCGTCTTCGGCGGCACGCGCCGCTGCGTAATACTGCGCAACCACTCCCCTCATTGTCTTCATCTCACTCCAAGCCAATCAACTCAAATACGTCCGAATCGGACATCGATGTGACAACGTCGACAGTCGCCTGGAGTCGGTGTAGCGGATCCCGAAGCGCGTCGGTTGCCTTCCTCAAGTTCTCGGCGGACTCCCAACCTTGAACTCGGGATTGATTGCGAACCAATCGAACAAGGTCTTCATCCTTCTCGACCGAACGGTATAGAAGGTCGAGAACGCTCGTGAGGATGACATCGAGAGTCGCGTTTCTGAACAGCAGCCTCGGATGGGTGAAGACATCGGTTTCCAAGAACAGCTTCATGTTCTTCAAGATGCGTGTCGCGTTCCCCGACAGCCCCACCAGTGGCTCAATCTCGCTTGGGCGAGCCTGAGGATCAGCCTGCCGCATTGCTTCCCCAGTAGTCCTCACAAGGTCGTCGATGAAGTAGGTGTACAACTTGCCGGAATCCTCCGACATTATCGCCTCGCTAATTGGGGCGAACTCCTCGCGGTGCCGCGCCGCCAAGCGTGCATAAACGGACTTCGTGCCCTCAAGGGCCTCGACTCGGGCAGCCTCGTTGAGGTTTTCCAGAACCCAGGTGATGTCGTCGCAGTAGCGTCCCAGGACGGCTTCGTGGGTGGCGTTGGACTGCGTAATCTGCCGAGCCGATTGGCCACTGTCAAGTTTCATCGAGTGATCGAAGATATCCGAGAGAGCCGCGCGTTCACCCAAGGAATGTCGCCAGGCGCCGTACATAGTCTCCGCCAGGTATCCGTCATTGGATGCGGCGCGTAGGTATGGGTTGGTCGTCAGAGTCCAATAGCTCTCGATGCCCGAGTGGTACGCCTTTGCCTGGGCATCGCCAGCGGCCCACGGGATAGTCGCCTGCACCTCGTGTCTGAGTTTCGGCGAGGATATGCCGCCGAGCCAACTCGGAACGACCAGCTCATCGGTGCCCTCATCCATCGCGAAGAGAGTCCCGCGAGCCTGCGATTCTTGCGTTTCTTTATGGTGCCGATCCATCTCGGCGATCTGCTCACGCACCCAGACGTCAACCTGCGTCCTGCCCCGATGGATGAATGGGACACTTCCAACCTTTGATGCAAGTGCGACTGCTTCGGCAAGTTCTACGTTGAGCCCGAGCCGCTGGGCCGATACGCGGGCCACATGCGCGGCACGCAACGAGTGAGTGGTGTAATTGCGTGCGCGACGATGGTTCCCGTAGAAGAGGGTATGGAACTTGTCGTCGAGCGCGCGGAATGCATCGGAGTACAGCACGCGATCGCGGTCAAGATGGGAGGGACTTCTTCCTGTGAGCTTGGCCTGGTTCTCGCTCCCCATCTCCCACAGCTTGGAATAGTGCTCAATACTCGGCGTCCCATTCAGCACGAAGCCGCGCTCGCTCTTGAACCCGAAGGGGCCGACCCCGGCCTCGATCTCGCGCAAGTGATCGGCGTAGAGCAATCACATCCCCCCAAGCAGCCCGTCAAGTGTCATTGACGATGAGAGTACCGGTTGTGGAATCCAACGAGGCGGACTCGCCAGCCCTCCAAGCTGACGATACGCGTTTGATGTGGGCGAGCGCACCCTCGTCGACGCGTGGGCAGCGAAACTCCACGGACCAGTGGTCGACGCCGGGTGCGGCCCCGGCCACTGGACGGCGCACCTCACCGAGCGAGGGCTCGACGTGCAGGGCGTCGACCTGACCCCATCGTTCATCGAGCACGCGCAACTCACGTCACCCGGCATCCCTCCCGTTCTCGGTCAGCAACATCGAGCACCTCGACTATCAAGACCACCAACTCGGCGGCATCCTGTCGTGGTTCTCGGTCATCCATCACGAGCCGCATCGGATCGCCGTACCCCTCACGGAGTTCGCGCGGGCGCTCCGGCCCGGCGGCCTGCTGCTGCTCGGGTTCTTCGACGGCGACACGGTCGAGCCGTTCAACCACGCGGTGGTCCGCGCGTATCGGTGGCCGGCATCCGAGGTGCGGCGGCAGCTCGAGGCCGTCGGGTTCGCGATCGTGTCGACGCATCGGCGTTCGGAACCCGCGCGCCGACCGGTCGCGGCGATCGTCGCGCGCCGCGCCAACCAGTAGGCGCTACACCGTCGTGATGCGGGTGACGGCACGTTCCACCTCGTGCGGGTCGCGGGCCTCGGCGTCGAGCGCGCGGTGAATGGTCAGGCCCTCGATGAGCGCGTCGAGCAGGCGAGCGGTCTCAGGGTCGAAGTGGCGTTCGAGGGCGGTGCGAGACCGCAGCATCCAGGCGCTCGTGATCGAACGGAACGCGGCCTCACGGGCGGCGAGGGTGTAGAGCTCGTGCGACAGGATGAGCTCGCGGTCGTCGCCGAAGACGTCTTCGAGGATGATCGCGATCACCGCCGCGCGGGCTGCCTCGGCATCCTTCGCGTCGGCCATGCGCCGCTCGAACCGGTCGCTGACCGTCACCGCGAACCGCGTGAACGCCTCACGCAGCAGCTCATCGATGCCGTCGAAGTAGTACGTCATCGCCCCCAGCGGCACCCCCGCCTCCGCCGCGACCTTGCGGTGCGACGTGCCGGCGACACCGGCGCGCGCGATCACGTCGAGGCACGCGTCGATGATGCGGTCGCGGCGGTCGGGATCATTGCGGCGGCCGAGGCGCGAACCCGCCGGAGTCTGCTGCGCGGTCATCGCATCAGCCGATCGTGCGGATGACGCGGGCCGGGTTGCCGACGGCGACCACATTCGCCAGCACGTCCTTCGTGACGACCGAACCCGCGCCGATCACCGAGTTCTCGCCGATCGTCACCCCGGGGCACACGATGACGCCGCCGCCGAGCCACACGTTGTCTTCGATCGTGATGGGCTCCGCCGCTTCGAGCTTGTCGCGCCGCTGCTGGGGGTCGATCGGATGCGTGGGCGTCAGCAGCTGCACGTTCGGGCCGATCTGGCAGTCGGCGCCGATCGTGATGGCCGCGACATCCAACGCGGTCAGGTGGGAGTTGACGAACGTGCGGGCGCCGATGTGGATGTTCTCGCCGTAGTCGACGAACAGCGGCGGGTTGATGTGCGCGCCCTCGCCCAGCGTGCCGAGCAGGTCGACCAGGATGCCACGGGCCGCAGGATCGCCGTCGACCTCGGCCCGGTGGTACGCGTCGGCCAGGCGGATGCCGCGGCGATGCAGCCGCTCGCTCTCGGGATCGTCGGCGATGTACAGGTCGCCGGCGAGCATCCGCTCACGGTTCGTGCGCGGGTCACCGGCGAGGGAGTCCGTCGTCATGCGACCAATCTACACCAGGTGTGTACGAATGTACGCATTGTGTGTACGATCGTACCTGCGCCGACCCGCGCCCCCGACTCCTCGAAGGCCACGCACCACCGTGTACTCGCTCCTGCTCGCGATCATCTACATCGCGTTCATCAGCCTCGGGCTGCCCGACTCGCTCGTCGGCGCCGGCTGGCCCGTCATGCACCAAGACATCGGCGTGCCCGTCGCGTTCGCCGGCATCCTCACCATGATCATCGCCGGCGGCACGACCCTCTCGAGCCTCGCGTCCGAGCGGGTCACCCGCCGCTTCGGGGTCGGCGTCGTCACCGCGGTCAGCGTCGGCATGACCGCCGCCGCGCTCTTCGGCTTCTCGACGAGCACCTCGTTCTGGATGCTGTGCCTCTGGGCCATACCCTACGGCCTCGGCGCCGGTGCCGTGGATGCCGCCCTCAACAACTACGTCGCCGTCCACTACGTCGCCCGCCACATGAACTGGCTGCACGCGTGCTGGGGGCTCGGCGCCTCGATCAGCCCGTTCATCATGAGCTTCGCGCTCTCGTCGGGCGCGGGCTGGCCCAGCGCCTACCTCGTCATCGGCGCCATCCAGATCGCGCTGACGTTCGCGCTGCTCGTGAGCATCCCCCTGTGGCGGAGGGTGCATCCGCTCGTTCCTGCGTCTGTTGGCGAGGGCGCTGCGGATGCCGAGGCCTCGCCGGCCGGCTCCCACACCGCGCATGTGCCGCTGGCGCGGGCGCTGCGCATTCCCGGCGTCATGCTGATCCTCACCGCCTTCTTCGCGTACTGCGCGCTCGAGAGCACCGCGATCCTGTGGGCCGCGACCTACCTCGTGCAAGACCGCGGCGTCGACCCCGCCACCGCCGCCGCCTTCGCGTCGCTGTTCCTGCTCGGCATCACCGCCGGACGGTTCCTCGCCGGCTTCTTCGCCGACCGTCTTGGCGACCGCGTGATGATCCGCGGCGGGTTCGCCATGGTCGGCGCCGGTGCCGTCATGCTCGCCCTGCCGCTCGAGACGACCGTCGTCGCGCTGGCGGGCCTCGTGATCGCCGGACTCGGCTGCGCGCCGATCTACCCCGCCATCATCCACTCCACCCCCGTCAACTTCGGGCGCGACAACTCGCAGGCGATCATCGGCATCCAGATGGCCGCCGCCTACACCGGCTCCACCCTCGCCCCGCCCCTGTTCGGCGCGATCTCGACCGTCACCGGCATGTGGATCCTGCCGCTGTTCCTTGCGGTGTTGGTTGCGCTGGGGCTGGTGATGACGGAGCGGCTGAATCGGCGGGCGCGGGTCGCCCCCTGACGCGGCCTCGAGGGTTGCTCACTCCGGGCGAGCAACCCGCTGCGCCTCGAGGGCGGTCAGGATGAGCTCCAACCCGAAGTCGAACTCGTCGCCGGGGTCGTAGCCCGACGCCATCAGCACCGAGGCAGACTCGCGCAGGGCGGGGTATTTATCCGGCGGCAGCTACGGCAGATAGACCTCGGCCGTCATGTCGGCGAGCTGATCAGCATCTGAAAGGGGAGCGCGGCCTCTTGCAGCGCGTGCCCGTACACGTAGCTGTTCAACAGCCAGTTCGCGTGCGTCGCCATCAGCACCGAGAAGCCCGCGCCACGCAAGCACGAGGTGACCGCCTCGCGATGCCGAAGGTTCGCCGGCCCCGGCGTCGTGCGCGACTCCATGAGGCTCACCGCCCACGGGTGGCGCGCGAGCACGCGCCGAGCGGATCGGCCTGGCTCGCCGAGCGCTTCGGCTGGACGCTCTCGGTCAGCCCATTGATGGCCGATCCCGCCGCCGCAATGATGCTGGGGTTCGTCCTCTTGGTGGCGCTTCCCCGCGTCACCGCTGGGCTCGTCCAACTGAACGCGATCGAGGCCCGAGCCATGCTCGCGCCCGCGCCCACCGGGGTCGCGCGGACAAGCGCTCGGACGAGACCGCCCGAACCTCCCGCGCAGCCCTCTCCCTCGCTGCGACACTCCATCGGCTGAGCGCTCGTGCAATCATCTGCCATGGAACTCCTGGGATATCTTCCGGCCGCCCCGAATCGTCAGCCGAACATCGACGACGACTTCGCTCACGGACTGAGCCCCGACAGATGGGTTGCGAACTACCTCCCGCAGTGGACGACACCGGAACGGGCGCTCGCACGGTACGCGATGGTGCCCACCGGAATCCAGCTGAGGATCGAGTCCGACCAACCTGACTGGCGTCCCGAGGATGCACCGCTGCGCGTCTCCAACCTGCAGACGGGCGTCTTCTCGGGTCCGGTCGGTTCCCCGTTCGGAACGCATCGCCACCGCGCCGATCTCGAGGTCCGCACGCAGACTCCGCAGCGATTGCTCTTCGCGCCTTCGCAGGGGCGCGTGGATGTGACCGTGTCCGCGAGCCGCGACAGCAACTGCATGGTTGCGGCCTGGCTCGTCGGAACCGAACATCGGTCCCCGGCGGAGTCCGGCGAGATCTGCATCTTCGAGATCGACGCGGATGCCATCGGAAAGACCACGCGCGCCCGCACCGGCATCAAGGCGCACCACGATCCCCACCTCACCACCGACATGACCGACGTCACCCTCCCCTTCGATGCGTCCTCGCCACACACCTGGACAGTGATCTGGGGCTCCGGCACCACCGTCGTCGGATGCGAGGGACACGTCCTCAGACGAATCGCGCAGGCGCCCCGCTATCCGCTGTTTCTCATGATCGATCTCTTCGAGATCGGACCGCGTGGAGGCAACTACCCCAAGAGCGCCACCATCCACCGAGTCCGCGCATGGGGGTGAAGCCCGCGGCGGCGGGTCCGTCACCACGGCCCAGATGCGCTCGCGGTTCGGGGTGGTTGCCGGCGGTCGGGGCGTTGTGAGCGCCCAAGCCGTCGTGTAGACAGGCGTTGCCTGTGGGCGGCGCCCGATCCCGCCCGGTGAGGAGTGTGGTCGCCATGCACGAATCCGCAGAGCTGCGCGAGTTGATCGCGGCGATGTTCCGGGCGCTCAGCGAGGGCGACGCAGACTTCTTCACCCGCCACCTCGTGAACGGCCCGCAGCTGCGACTTATCGGATCCGCCGCGGACGAGTGGTTCGGCGGCGGCGAGGCGTTCGCGGTGCTCCGCGACCAGATCGCAGGCGGGCCTGGCACCATCACCGCGTCGGCCGAGCAGATCGAGGCCTACGCCGACGGGGACATCGGGTGGGCGGCGGCCGTCGTCCGCTACCGCGGCGGCGAGCGGACCGTGGTCGGGCGCGAGACCTTCGTGTTCCGCCGGTCCGACGGGGCGTGGCAGCTGGTCCAGTCGCACACGTCGTTCCCGGTCGATACGGAGAGCTTGTTCTCGTAGCGCTTCCGTCAATTCCCAGAGCGGATGCCGGGATCTGTGGAGAACTCCGCCCGAGTGTCGTAGGTATGTTCTAATCTCGAAGGCATGAAGGACGCACTCGCCGGCATCACCGAAGCCCTCGCCGCACTCGCTGCGGCGGGTGGTGATGGTGAGCCTGGCGGGCTCGCTCCTGGGGAGTTGCTCGCGGTGAATCGTGCGTTCGGGGAGTTGAAGCGGCATGTGGATGCCGCCTATGCGCCGGTCGCGGCCGAGGTCGCCCGGCAGTCCCGCGTCGAACTCGGGAAGGACTCCCTCGCACGCCGGCAGGGGTTCCGGTCGCCGGTGTCGATGATCCAGGCGACCACCGGCGCATCGGTGGGTGAGGCGATCAAGATCGTGCAGGTCGGTGAAGCCACCGCACCCCGCATCTCGCTCACCGGTGAACGGATGCCGTGCAAGCACCCGCACGTCGGCGACGCCGTCACGGCGGGCCGGTTGGGGATGATGGCGGCGTCGGCGATCGTGACC